>WRFT01000115.1 GCA_009776385.1 Clostridia bacterium | reverse complement strand
CCCTTGCCCGGTTGGGTGCAACTGTGGGAACCGCCCGCGGAAAAGGCGGATATGCTGCTGCTTATCGCACGGCCCGGCAACGAGTGGCGCTTTATGGGCGGAATACTTCCCGAATACGCCGTTGAGCGGGGAATGAATGTCCTAACGGTGTTTATGACCTGCGCAAACCAAACCTTGATGAGCGAAATGCTGAACAGCTTATGGTTTTCGGGTTACCGCAACTATCCCCTATTGGGCGGCTTTCCTGACAGTAAGGAATCCTCCGTGACAAAGCTGTATAAGGTGTGGGATACAACAGCCGTACGCCGTTTTGTGATGGAGGTTGTGCGAAAGTATCAGCCGGAAGTGATTGTTACACACGATATCAGTAAGGGTGAAAATGATAATGCCGTTAACAAGGTATGCGCCGAAATGGCCGCCTTTTGTTTTGGAAACGCGGACAACCCGGCGATAGAACCGTATTTGTACGAGTTGTACGGCGGCTGGCAGCCCAAGAAGCTTTACATCCACCTGTATGGACAAAACAGCGTGAAAATGGACTGGCGTATCCCGCTAAACCGCCTGCACGGACAGACAGCCATAGAAACAGCACAAGAAGCGTTTAAGCTGTACGCGTCACAGAAGAGTCTTAAAATTACCATATCCGACGCCGATTCCTTTAAGTTTAGTAATGCCCTGTTCGGCTTATATGCCACACGTGTCGGTCCGGATAACCATCGAAATGATCTGATGGAAAACATTCCGGGCCTAGGCGTAATCACCTTCGTGCCGCCTGATGATGTACTCCATGCCGACACAAACCAAAACCGCAGCCCGGCGTTGAACGCCGATTGGTACGCAGGCGCCGGTAAGCGGAATGAAAAAGGGTTTTTAGAAGCGGGCGAGTTTATTTTAGAAAATGACGCGGCGGGATTATGGTTTTATGCCTCTCCCACACTGATAGTACGCATAGACCGTATGCGAAATACCACGGCCAAAAAGACATGGTATGAGGCGCATATGTACGTAGATTTGGAAAGCCGCGAGCGTATTGGTTCTGTTCTTTACGTACCGGAAGTGTCCGGCAGAACGCATACGCAAATCACCCGGATTGCCAAAGAGAACCATGTCGTTTTTGGTTTAAGCACAGACTACTACACCTATCGGACCGGCGTGAAGGACGCGACGGTTGGCGTGGTGATACGCGGCGGAAGAATATTGCACGATTCGGCTCCGGCCCGCAACCGGTCCAAATTTCCGAATTTAGATACACTGGCCATGTTCGGAGACGGAAACTGGGGTGTGTATTATTCTGACGAGTACACCGCCGCGGATTACTTGGCCATGGGCGCGGTAGACGTTTTTTCCTTCGGGCCGATTTTAGTTAGGGACGGCATGATTAATCCCTTTATTGACGAAATGTATGGTGGGAAAACCGGGCAGCCGCGCTGCGCGTTAGGCATGATAGAAGCCGGCCATTATTACGCGATGCTGGAAGAAGGCCGCTTTAAAAAGGACGCGGTAGGCACATCCTTGAAAGACTTGGCTATTCATATGCATCAAAAGGGATGCCGGTTAGCTTTAAATTTAGACGGGGGCCAAACAGCAGTCTATACCTTCATGGGCAAGCAGATTACACGTATTGCGGTTTATCAGCCAAACGGATATGATCTCCCCCGCGCGACAAGCGAGTTGATAGCCGCCGGTTTTTCCGCTTCGGTAGACCCCTGATTTGTATGACTATTCATATATATTTTCCATAAAATCGTTTTTAAGCCTGTCCGGCCCCACTTCGGAATGGTATAGCCCGAACGCGCCGTTATCCAGCGGTCCCCCAAGCACCACCTCAAAATAGAACCTGCGGCCTTGAAAGCTTGTGTAGCTTCTGCTTTGCGATACATGCTTGGAAAAGCCCAGCGCGGCGATGTCGATGGCGCTGCGGCCGCCAAAGGCTGTCAGGGGCTGCGACCAATCCATATAAATGGGATTCTGCTCGTATAAGTGCAGATAGAGCTTAAGCGGAACATAGGGCGGATAATCGGACATGAAGGATACGTCCCCTGCCCGTTTCAACGCGGCAACCGCGCCATGTGCCGTAGCGCAGTGATTGCCATGATTGTACTCTCCGTTTAAATCGTGTGTCACCACACAAGAAGGTCTGTACTGCCTGTACAGATTCGCCAAACTATCCACTACAGCCTGTTCATTCCAGTAATAGAGCCCCTCTTCCAACCCCCTGCAAAACCTGTCCCTAAACCCAAGCATGACAGGATAATGCCGGTAGCCGACCGCCCATAACCCCGCCAGCATTTCGTGTAATCTGAGGCGATTAGCGCCGGTCATATAAACAACCACGACGTCGTAACCCCTCTCGACCGCATAATACGGGATGGTTCCGCCCATAAAGATAAACTCGTCATCGGGATGCGCAGCCACAAGCATGATATCCGCTTTTTCCGGTGGAGGCTCCCATTGTTGTACATCATCCGGCAGCGTGCCTTGACCATATACCTTTAATTGCATGATACTGAGAATTTCTTTTGTATCGCCGACAGTTCGAATACGAAATCGGTTCGTTCCGCCCAGCGCGATATACTCATTTACGTAAAGCACCACACCTCGGTGAACCGTTTCCCATGTGTCACCGATGGCGACTTGCACCTCATAATCAGCGCTCATTTCACCCCAATGGATGGATATACCCTGGCACGACGCGCCCGCGGGCAGCGTCACTTGCAGCGAGGCGCCGACCTTCGCGCCGGTTCTAAAGGCACCGGAATAGTTGTTATCGGTAAGACGAGCCGTTTTCCCGCCTGCGTTTGAGGCGAATCGGCAGTTTTTAGCCATATCCTTAGCCGTATCCGCGCAAGCCGGGTGGCTTAGGAGCAAGAGTATCATCAACAGGATGCCTATTCCGGCGCGTTTCATATAGCCTCCCTTTTATCAAAAAAGTCCGCAGCGTTCATACTCAATCTTCATTGGGTGCATCAAAGATAACTTTACCCGTTTTTAGAAAGCTTTCCGGCAGACCGGATTCCGTCATATTACGAAATGTCATCTTTTTATAAACCCGTTCTTTGTCGGCTTGTTCCTCGTATAAGCGAGGCTGATAGTTATTTTTAACATGCATGCTGGCCGGCAAAACGGATAACTCCTTGATTGTTATGCCATCGCCGATATGGTATACGACTTGCGCGATAACCGTATCCACATCCGCGGGACTGGAATTCGCGCCAAAAACCATGTTTGCCAGGCTGTAAAAAACGACCCCGCCTTGATACACCTCAATAGGCTGCAGCACATGCGGCCCGTGACCGAATACGATATCGGCTCCGGCATCGATTAATAAGGGGCCCAGTGTCCTTTGTTCCTTTGTCGGCGTAGGGTTGCCTTCCCTCCCCCAGTGCATACTGACGATAACAAGGTCACATCCCTGCTCGCGGAGGGTTTGAATATCCTTCGTCTGCCTTCTTATATCAAAGCGATGCGGATAAGAATACCCAGTCATACCGATGGTTACGCCTTTAACCCGGTATACATACAATTCTCCTCCGCCAAACGCGCCAAGATTCCGGTTGCGCAGCGCGGCCAGTGTATCCCGCATGCCCGCGTTACCATAATCCTTCGTGTGATTATTAGAAATGTTCAGCGCGTCCACACCGCCTAAAACAAACGCGTCCGCCCAGTCCGCCGTGGCACGCAGGTTAAGCTTTGCCAAAGAAGCGGCCCGGCCGGTGGTGAACACGCCTTCGCAATTGGCAATGGTTAAGTCATCGCTTAAAAGAATTTCCGCGATGTTGGCAAACGGAAACGATTTATCATATCCGTTTTTATCCATGTACCGTGTGAAAGACGAACTGGTATAACCGCCGGTATCAATGCCGCCAATGGTACAATCCCCCAGAAAACTTAATGTTAGTGTTTCAGCGAAAGCAGGCCCCGCCGTCCATAATAACAGCACGCACACCATTATCATGCCCACCACACGCGTTTTGTTCGTTTTTCTACACCCCATACAGTTTTTCATAAAGGTCCGCCTCCTTCCGGCAAGACATTATCGAACTCAAAAAGTTCTGAAACAGTCACCATTTCAAACCCCATTTCTTTCAACTGCGGGATGAGCCGGGTTAGTGAATTATAATCCCGCTTAATGGTATGGAAGAGGCAAACGCTGCCTCCCCGAATTTTTTCTATCGCTTTATCGGCGTTACCTTGACTGACTGACCAGAAAATGACATTTGGCCAGCCCGAACGATATATTTTTTGAAGCGTTTTATTCGCGTTAAAGCTTCCGTACGGCGGACGCATGGTACGCATGGAATAATCAAAACCCAACGCCTTATTCAACGCTTTCTGCGCCATTTTTAACTCTTCGCGTATTCTGTTTCCGGTAAGATTCGTTAATTTTTTGTGATTATAAGTATGATTACCGATTTCATGCCCATCATTTATAACTCTAAGCCACAGCTCGCGGTCTTTCTCCTTAATGAAGCGGCCGACCGGGTAGAATGTGACGCGGACATTTTCACGCGAAAACAGGTCCAGCATGTCCTGCAGGATACCTAAGTCAAAGCAATCATCCACCGTTATGGCGATGCGGGACCGGTTGGGATCGCCGTGTTTGTAGACCTGTCCGGCAGAGGCACCGTGTATTGGGATGAGTACGGTGAGAGACAAAAGCATCGCCATTGCCGCGTTCCGGACACGAATTACACTTTTAGCATTCATGATTTATGCTCTCCAGTCATCATTTACCTGTCCGGATAGGCAATCACATATCCGGTACAGCATAACCGCGCAAAATCACCTTCCAGCGCGCGTACCAAGCCGGGTTGGACAATTTCCAGAATATGTTTTCGGTCCAGTTTACCGTAGTCCGTGCGGACATACGGTTCAAGTATATAGATGTACCCATTGTACAATGAAGCCAACACAATGTAATGCCCGTTATTGGTAAAGGGGCTGCTGGTGGTGCCGGAATTAGCCAGCACGACGGCGCCGTTGCGCAGCGCTTCTAAAACATCTTCTCTTTTAGTGGTATAGGTGAAAGGGATAGAAAGCTTGGTTAAAAGCGAGCGCATGAGCGGTGTGCCTTTTTGTCCGTTTTGATTGTTCCCTCCTATATACGAGGCGATGACGATGGGTAAATAATCCGCCAGATCTTCCACTGTCCAGGGTATGAAACGCTCATGCGCACCGGTACAGTAACGTTTCTGACAGGAACAAATGCAAAACGGGTACCCGGCTCCCTTTGCCGAAAGGGCAAACAATTCGTACAGCTTACGATAAGGCGCTACATTGCGAAGGAATATTGAGAAGGCTGTCGGCGCGCATCCGGATTCACCGATCGTGCGGCTGATGAGTAATTTATTTACTTCGTTATACTTAACTTGATCCCATCGCGGGTCGTTTTGAGCGTAATAAAACATCTCCCCCCGGCCCGGTACTTCTATCCATCCTGAAAAGGTGTCTCGTATGGAAAAAAAAACGCGCATCGGCTCGGTGGTATAACGGATATCCACCTCCGGATCAGGCGTCGCGCGTGCGGCAACGGCGCAAGTCAGCAGAGACTCCGCGAGCCATAAAAAACACGCCAGATATATGACACTCCGCTTGAAGGGCACTGGATCGGTTCCTTTCAAGAAGGTTAGTCCGCGCTTTTAGTATACTTGATTCAAGTGTGTTGTACAAGTCATAGGCGGGGCATGTAAGTTGAGAGGGATTAGGGTTAGTGGTTAGGGGTTAGTGGTGACGGGGAGGGAAGATTTAACCGCGAAATACGCGAAATACGCGAACAAGACGGGGAAAGAACCCTGGATCGCCGCGCCGCTGACGCGGCTCGCGAAGACGTGCCGAGGAGCAATGTATAGAAGGGATGTGAGAAATACCATGGTAAACGTCATCGCGAGCGCAGCGCGGCGATCCAGATTTTAAAATTTACTAACGCATTTCTTATACTGTTTACAATACCGGAATAAATAGACGCCGGATCGCCGCGCCGCTG
>WRFT01000114.1 GCA_009776385.1 Clostridia bacterium | reverse complement strand
GATATACAGACATGCTCAATTATGTCTTCGTGAACGAAGTGAAACGATCCAGAATAAGCTCCTTTACCACAGTATAAGTTAAAGAAAGAACCCTGGATCGCCGCGCCACTCGCGTGGCTCGCGGCTAAAGGCTGCGCCCGCGATGACGTGCTGAGGATAACACATTAAAGAGATATATAGCTGCCCATCATATCCGTCTTCGCGAGCCACGTGAGTGGCGTGGCGATCCAGATTTTAACATTTATAAATACGCTTTTTATGCAGACTATAACGACAAGGTAAGAAACGCTGGATCGCCACGCTAGCCCGCCACGCTACACTCGCGGCTAAAGGCTCGCGAAGACGTGAGGAAGGAGAACGATTTAATCGCGAAATACACGAAATACGCGAAAAAGACCCGTCCTCCATGGGGCGCATAAACCGGTAGCAGGGGCATCTTCTCCGTCACGAAGGGACATGCATGGCCATAAACAGGCAGGGGTTGTTTTCATCCCAATGGAGAGGAAAAACCTCCAAGGGCCTAAAGCCTGCCGACAGATAAAACGACCTTGTTTTATCGTAGCTTTCGCTGTTCCCGGACGCGTCCAGTGTTTTTACGGTTAGAAACTCTATTTTGTTATCCACACAATACCGCAAACAAAGCGCGATCAGCTTTCTTCCAATCCCTTGACGATGATACGCTTCAAGGATACCCATGACATAGACTTCCGCCGTATAGGGGTTATGCTTTTTAATGGCGACGAACCCGATTGCCCGGCCATCATCATACACCGCGAAAAAAGGCATGGGTCGCGTATCGGCGACATAGTCCACAATGGAGGATTCAATGCCAAACCAGCTTGGTAGGGCCCTCAGCACATCGTTACAGATGCCGGATTTTTCATCCGGGTCGGTCACTTCCACGATATGAATCATGTATGTCATCTCCTCCGTATATAACGAACCTTAGCGGCTCTGCCCGCGTCACCCCCATCCGCCGCCGCGAGGAATATACCGCACAATACCCGTGATATCAAGCGTTATTTAAGCACCGGGTAAGCCTGTGCCTTGCCGTATGCCGTCTTTTTCGCTAGAATATCCGCGATGGGAACGCACGGCGCTCTGTCTGCCGTTATCCCATGAGGCCCTTCGGGAGGAGGCGGTTTATGCTTTCCGTTTGCGTGGTGACCTATAACAGCCGTAATGTGGTGTTAGAAACACTCCGCTCTCTGGCGGAGGCGGCCGGGTTGGTACCGATGACCGTTTTTGTATCCGATAACGCGTCCGATGACGGAACCTGCCATGCCGTTCAAGAAAGCTTTCCGTTTGTACGCCTGATTCAAAACGAGGTAAACCGCGGTTACGGCGGCGCGAACAATGCCGTTTTGCCGCTGCTTGATTCGGACTATCATCTTGTCCTTAATCCGGATGTCGTGTTTGAACCGGAAGCTCTGCGCGGGATGCTCGCCTATATGGACGCGCATCCGGAAGCCGTGCTGCTGACGCCGCATGTGCTGAACCCGGACGGGTCGGAACAACGCCTTCCCAAACGCCAACCCACCTTGCGCTATCTTTTGGGCGGGCTGCTGGAGCGTTTCGGGCCGCCCTTTTCGCGCTGGCGGCATGTTTATACCGGCGGCGGTATGGATTTGACCGTGCCCGCGCCCGTCGAGTTGGCTACGGGCTGTTTCATGTTGTTTCGGACGGATGTCTTTATTAAACTCGGCGGGTTCGACGCGCTTTTCTTTATGTATATGGAGGACGCGGATCTCTCACGACGCGCGCTTGACGCAGGGCAGATACATTATCATCCGGATTTCTGCGTGACGCATCAATGGAAACGCGCCAGCCACCATTCCGGCAAGGGACGCGCCACGCATATTCAATCCGCCTTGCGGTTCTTCCAAAAATGGGGATGGCATTTATGAATAAAGCGGGCCGGGAAGCCGTCCTTCGTTTGATAAACTGTTCCGGCGCGTTCCCTCCGGCGGAGCGGGAGGGCCTCTGCCGGGAAGCCGAAAACTTATTGCAAGAAGACGAGACAAAGCCCCTGCTCATCTTCTCTCGCAGGCATCCTCGAGGCCATACATTGGAAGCCCTAACGCTTAACGCGCTATTGGTAGATACACACAGCGCCAAACGCCCTGTGATGATGAACACGGCCCTAACAAAGCTTATATGCCCCGAGAACGGAGATGTTACGGCGGATAACTGCAGGCAATTGCTGCTGACCGCAGCGGCGCTGGGCAGTGTCGTATCCCTTAACGCGCCGCGCCGTCTGCGCCATGTCCGCGCGGATTGCCGAGGCTGCCGCGCCTGCGGGCGGGGAGGGAGCCGCGCGTTATACGCGGACGCGCGGTGCGTATGGGAACGTTTCGGCAGCGCGATGACGCAAGAGCGGAATGCCTGCTTCCGTTTTTTTCTATTGACGGAAGGTCAAAACCGCGTGACGCGCATGCAGAACTGTTTCCGCGGCGGCTTTTTGGAAAGGAACAGGTGGCGCAGGTTTTTACGGCTGTTCTTCCGCTGACAGAGGGGGGGCTTAGTAAACCATACCCATCAAACCCTTTTCCCATCGGCGCGGAACATTATTGGTAAAAATTCCTTATCATAAAGGCGCCCGCTTCTATTTGCTATCATCTGCCTGTCATGGTAGAATACACCGTTTGCTTTGATTACATGGGAGGGATGCGCGTGAAGGTCCTGAGCGTCTTCGGGACTCGTCCGGAAGCGATCAAGATGGCGCCGCTGCTTAAGAAGCTGGAAGAGATCGACGCGTTTAAAAGCGTCGTTTGCGTTACGGCTCAACACCGCCAAATGCTCGATCAGGTGCTGCGCCGATTTCACATTCAACCGGATTATGACTTAAACTTGATGCGGACGGGGCAGACCCTGCCCGTCATCACCACCCATATTGTCAACGGCCTGACCGATATTATCGGCAAGGAAAAACCGCATATCGTACTGGTGCATGGCGACACCACCACGTCCATGGTCGCGGCGCTGACCGCCTTCTACCAACGTGTTCCGGTAGGGCATGTGGAGGCGGGCCTCCGTTCGTTCCATCGTTATTC
The DNA here is from genome assembly GCA_009776385.1 of Clostridia bacterium. Lineage (GTDB taxonomy): Bacteria > Bacillota > Clostridia > Christensenellales > Aristaeellaceae > WRFT01. Next base: position 2,995 of record WRFT01000114.1, on the reverse strand, counting down.
GCCGTTCCCGGAAGAGATTAACCGCACGCTGACGAGCCGTTTGGCGACGCTGCACTTTGCGCCGACGGAGACGAACCGCGAAAACCTCAAGCGCGAGGGCATCACAGAAAACGTGTTTGTCGTAGGAAATACCGTGATAGATGCGCTGGCGCGGATGACGCGCAGCGGGTTTACCTTCAGGGATAAGCATCTGCGCGCGCTGGATTTTGAGCAGGGGCGATGGATTTTGGTAACCGCCCACCGCCGCGAAAATATCGGGGAACCGCTGGAACGCATCTGCCGCGCCGTGCGCCGTATCGTTTCAACCTACCCGGACGTTCAGGTTGTATTTCCGGTACACTTGAACCCGGCGGTACGTGAAAAGATATTCGCGTCGCTGGAAGGCTGCGAACGTATTTTGCTGATGGAGCCGGTTGAAGTAGAGGACATGTATTCGCTCATCAAACGCGTGCATATGGTGCTGACGGATTCGGGCGGCATTCAAGAGGAGGCTTCCGCCTTGGGTACGCCGGTGGTCATCCTCAGATCCCGCACGGAACGCCCGGAGGCGGTGGAAGCCGGCAAGGCGATTTTGGCCGGGTCCGACGAAGAAAAGGTTTTTGCGGAAGCATCGTACCTTTTGGAAAACGAGGCGGCTCACGCACGGATGAGCGAGCCCATCCCTCTTTACGGAGACGGCATGGCCAGCGACAGGATTGCCGACATTTTGCTATCGTACGCGCGGGAAAAAGGGCTGCCGTATAAAAAAGCGCGTCCTTAGGGGACGGGGCATTCATCTTATCCTATTGTTTAGCCGATAAAAAAGGCCCCCGTTTCCGAGGGCCTTTCGTTTGGTTGTTTGTGGCGGATTACTCGTAGATAGCTTCATACGCCTCGATGCGTTCATCGATGATGGCCTGTCCGCCGGAGGCGAGGTAGTCGGCCATACCCGCGTCGAAGATGGCGTCAAACGCGTCGGGAGCCGCGACGATGGCGGTGTTGAGCACCACGTTGCGCTTGTCCGCCAGCGCCGAGCCGATGCCCTCTTCGGCCTTGATTTCGCCGGCCTTATAGTTTCTGTTAAAACGCGCGCCGCGGTTGGTGTCGGCATACGCCTTCTGCACGATGGCGGCATCCACGCCCGGATACGCCAGGGCGTTGGATTTCGCGTTGAGTTCCGGATCGCCTAAATCCAGGCCGTTAATGGTCATGGTGTAGTCGATATTCCTGGGGGAGTTCATGATGTCCGGCGCAACGGCCGACAGCATACGGATGGCGCCGTCTTCAAGCACTTCGTGATTGACGCCTTCCGTGCCTGTTTGCAGTACCCTGCGGTTTTCCAGCTTGGTAATCCAGTTTAGGTACAGCAGGGACGCGACGGGCTCTTTGTTTGTGGAGGGGAAGAATATTTTACGATCCACGGGCGCCGGCAGGTACTTTACGTTATTGCCCGCGTCATTTTTGAAGGGATCTACGGTGGTGAACACGGCGTCATCACCATTCAGCGCCTTCATGACGTTGTGTATGGAGTTGTCCTCGTTGCGGAACGGATAGTCAAAGTTATGCATGAACGCGCCGACGAAGCCGGATTTAATCAGGCTGTCCTCGGTGGTGTCTCCGGCAGGATACAGGGGGAAATCTTTCCAAATAAGGCCGTCGTTATACCATTTGTTCAGCAGCCGTACGCCTTCTTTGATGCCGGGGAAGGTGAACATCCTGTCGTCAAAGCCGAAGATGAAGCGTTCTTTATCTGTCAGGCTGTCGGGAACGAAGGATGCCAGCAGATAGTTCGCCCGCCAGCCCACGTCGAAGCTGATGGAGAAGGGAATCATTTTTGCCGCGTTAGCGCCCAGCAGCAGTTCCGCGTTGTCGCGGAAGGCGACGAGCATGGCTTCAAACTCTTCCGTGGTGGCGGGTTCCGCCAGGCCCAGTTTGTCCAGCCAGTCTTGACGCACAAAGGTGTTGATACGCGTCGCTTCCGCTAACCGCGCCTCAATGGCCCAAAGGTTGCCGGTATCGGGATCCTGGTCGTAAAAGATATTGTCATCGCCCAGAAAAGCCCATAAATCCGGCAGAAGGTCTTTATGCTCCTCCAGATAGGGGGTCAGGTTGACCACGCCGCCCATGTTGGCGTAGGTCTGTATGGCCGGATAGTTGTACGTTAAGCAAACATCCGGGGCTGTGCCGGTGGCCAGCAGGTTTTGGATGTCGGTATCTTCCGTCCAACGCGGCACGCGAACGTACTCTACCGCGACATTATGGTCGCGCAGCATGCCTTCTTTGATGAAATCCGTAAAGGTGTTGTCATCCGGCGGCGACCCGCCCTCATTGGACCTGTCGAAGATTTCGACGGTAATGTGCCGGGTTTCGGTGAAACGGCCGTTCTCCAGTCCGCCTTCGGCCGTGCCGGCTATGGGCGCTAAGCACAAGACGAACATGAGAACGAACAACAACATAGACAGGGCTCTCTTCATGGGAATACCTCCTCGTCATAAATATCCTTAAAACGCGGCTTGCCGCGTTCGCTGGCAGGTTAGCCTTTCACGGCGCCGATTGTCACACCGGTAATAAAGTATTTTTGCAGGAAGGGATAGATTAACAATATGGGGATGGTCGCCACCATGACCGCGGCGGACTTCATTGTTTCGGCAAGGCCGGGGCTGAAGAAGCCCTCCTGCGTGCCGACATCCACGCTCATGAAGTTTTGAAGAATGTTGTAAAGCAACAGCTGTATGGGGTACAGGCGCGTGTTGCGAATATAAATCAGCGCGTCCGAGAACCCGTTCCAGCGGCCTACGGCGTAAAAGAGCGCCAATGTCGCCAGAACGGAGGTGCACAGGGGCAGGTAGATGCTTACCAATATGCGGATAGGGCCCGCGCCGTCCAGCTCGGCGGACTCCCGCAGTGAATCGGGGATGCCGAAGAGGAAGGAGCGCATGATAATCATATTAAACACGCTCAGGCAGTTCGGCAGAATGAGTACCCACGGGGTATCCAGCATCTTTAAGTCTTTTAT
>WRFT01000113.1 GCA_009776385.1 Clostridia bacterium | reverse complement strand
TTCCGACCGCATTGCCGTGATGAACGAAGGGCAAATACAGCAGGTGGGCGCGCCGAAAGCCATTTATCAACGCCCGTCCAACCTGTTTGTCGCCAACTTCATAGGGCGAAGCAACACGCTGCCCGCCCGGCTTTCCTTTGATGGGGGAACGCCTTTCCTAACCTTTGAAAACGGAACAAGCATCGCATATCCCTATTTAAGAAAGGGTGTCACGCAGCCGCAGCCGGTTAAGGTATCTGTAAGGCCCGAAGAGTTTGTGGTAGAAAAAGCGGCGGATAAACAGACGCAAGGGGTCCTGACAGGCGATATTTTATATAATGTGTTTATCGGCTTGAATACCACATACTTTATTCGCCTGTTTAACGGTGAGATTATCGAAACAGTGGAGGAAAGCTCCATCGACAGTTTGTTGGATAGAGGAACCGATGTAACACTTCATTTTAAGCTGGATAAAATGAACGTCTTTAACGAAGAGGGGAACGAGAACCTAACAGCCGGAGGTGATAAAGATGCCTAAACGCGCGAACGTTTTAGGCGCTTCGCGCCCCAAGTGGATGGAACCCTGGCTGTTTGTATCGGTCATTACGGCATTGTTCTATATGCTCTTTTTGCTTTATCCGCTCTTCACGCTTCTGTCCAAGAGTGTGATGGGCGCGGACGGCTCTTTCTCACTTATGCATTTTAAAACAATTTTCGAAAAAGCGTATTACGGCCGCGCCATTGTCAACAGCTTTAAGGTGACGCTCGCGGTAACCGCGTTTTGCGTATTGCTGGCAACGCCGTTGGCGTACTTAACCTGCGTATATAAAATCCGCGGCAGCCGCGTTCTGGAGGTACTGGTGCTTGTTTCTTCCATGTCCGCTCCGTTCATTGGGGCCTACTCATGGATCATGTTGTTCGGGCGCAGCGGAACGGTCACGCGTTTTTTAAAGCAATCCTTGGGGTTTGTCATACCGGATATCTATGGCTTCGGCGGAATTGTCTTGGTGATGAGCCTGCAGTTGTACTCGTTGATATACATGTTCCTGTCAGGCGCTTTTAAAAACATGGATCAATCCCTTATTGAGGCAAGCGAATCGATGGGATGCACCGGCTTACGCAAGATAGTCAAGGTCATTTTACCCTTGTTATTACCCACACTGCTGTCCGGCGCTTTGATGGTGTTCATGCGGACGTTTGCCGATTACGGGACGCCCGCCTTAATAGGGGAAGGGTATACCACGCTTCCCGTGCTCGTCTATAAATCATTTATGGGCGAAACCGGCACAAACGATAGTCTGGCCGCGGCCATATCCATCATTGCGGTTCTGGTAACAACAAGCGTGTTTCTGCTGCAAAAATTTGTCGTGGGCCGAAAAAAATACAGCATGAACGCACTAAACCCAATCCGTAAAAGGTCGCTGCATGGTCCCGGAGCCTTTTTCGCGCATCTGTATTGTTATGTGGTTGTGGCGCTTTCCATATTACCTCAGGTTTATGTTATTTACTCCTCATTCCGCAACACAAACGGCAAGCTCTTCGTACCGGGATTCAGCTTTAACAGCTATCGAACGGCCATACAAACAGTAGGGAGAACCATTACCAATACCTATGTGTTAGGTTTCATATCCATCGGAGCCATTGTCATCATCGCCGTACTCATCGCGTACGTGGTGGTGCGCCGGCCGAATCCATTCAATGCCACCCTCGATGTGGTGGCCATGTTTCCCGAAACACTGGCGGGCTCTATATTAGGCATCGCGCTGTTGGTATCCTTCAGCAGGCGCCCGCTGCTGCTTAGCGGAACCGCTTTTATTATGATTCTGTGCTATACGGTACGGCGTCTGCCTTATACGGTGCGTTCCTCATCGGCGATATTGCATCGAATTCATCCTTCCATCGAGGAAGCGTCCATCAGTTTGGGTGCCTCGGACATGAAAACCTTTGTGCGTGTCACGCTGCCCATGATGCTGCCGGGCGTGATTTCCGGCGCCATCCTATCATGGATCATGATTATCACGGAGCTGTCCACATCCATTATTTTGTATACAACGCGCACCAAAACCATGACGCTGGAAATTTATTCTCAAATCATCAGGGGAAATGACGGTATCGCGGCGGCGATATCGTCCATCTTGACTTTTTCTACCATTATCGCGTTGGCGGCGTTCTTTAAAATAAGCGGTAAAAAAGAGATTAATTTTTAACGGACAGGTATCAATAAGATTGAATGATATAGAAATCAAGCAAATCCTCTCGCAGCAATTCAGTTTGCGTCATGTCCGGGTAACCCGCGTACAGCCGGGTTGGTCGGCGTTGGCTTTCCGTGTTCAATCGGGTAACGCGCTTTATTTCTTAAAGGCATATGATAAAACGCGGTTTACCTCACATGTTTGGATTAAAGGAATTAGCAGATACATGCCGACTGTCGTATGGCTCGGGCAACACACATCCTTGCGGGACAGGATACCCCATGTCATACCGGCTGCGGATGGTGATTACAAATACGAAGACGCCAAATGGGTGTATATCCTGTTTGACTGGATTGAAGGCGAAACGCCGTGTGACAAGCCGCTGACGCGGCCTCAGATGGCGGCGCTCGCTCAAATCGTCGCCGAACTGCATGGGTTCAACAGGCCAATACCCACCGCGGCAAGTGTCATGTCGGAAACATACGCTGTTCCGTTTTTTGATGGCCTCATGACGCGCGCATGTCATGCTGACGGGAATATTCCCGGTGAATACCTGAACATAATCATCAAGAGACTGCATCAGTTATCGGAGGCGTCACGAATAATGCCGTCACTGAACCTGCCGTTGGTATTATGCCATAATGACATACATGGTTGGAATGTCATAACACAAGGTGACAAGCTCCTCCTGCTGGATTGGGAGGGGCTTAGGTTCGCGCCTCGGGAAGCCGATTTATTCATGTTTAAATACGAACGATACTGGGGACAGCGCTGGGATGAGTTTTATCATGTGTATAAAAGGCAGCATACCGGCCTTGACATCAACGAAACCGCCATGCGTTTTTTCCAGCTTCGACGCCGCTTGGACGATGTGAATGAGTTTATAAACAACATCGTACTGGACAACGCCGATGATGCGGTGAAAGCCGAGGCGCGGGAAGCGTTGGTCAGAGAGTGCGGACTGCTTAAAACAGATTGTATCGTTTCGGCGTTATAAAATAAGAGGTAAATGTATGTTGATTACGCAAGGAAGCTTAACCATTCGCAACGCGGCCGCCGCTGACGCCGCACAGCTTGGATTATGGTGGCGGGACGGCAAAGTCATGGCGCACGCGGGTTTCCCGAACGGCTTGGCCATCAGCGATGCGGACATCGCAAAGGATTTGGAAACGGATACGGACGATACATGCCGAAGGCTCATCATCCAAGTGGATTCCGTGCCGGTAGGTGAGATGAATTACCGTAACAAGGGGCATCACACAGCCGAAATTGGCATCAAGATTTGTGATTTTTCCATGCAAGATAAAGGATATGGCAAAAGATTCCTCTGTATGCTCATCGACGCGCTGTTTGGCAGTTTAGGGTATGATAAAATCATACTGGATACGAACTTAAGCAATACACGCGCTCAGCATGTTTACGAAAAGATCGGCTTCCGCAAGGTGGGGGAGCAAATCAACGCGTGGAAAAATCAATTGGGCGAATTGCAATCGTCCGTGGACTATGAGCTGTTAAAATCCGATTATATCTGCCGAATTAAGAAGGGTTGATTTCATGAAAATAGTGGATTTCTCCGAAGCCCATATCGGGCGTGCGGTACAGATTGCGAAAATGAATTATCAAGAGGAGCGCGGGGCTGTCCCCGCGCTGCCTCCCGTTGACAACCTGCCGGACTTGATGGACTTTGCGCAAAACAATCGCGGTGTCGCGGCGTTGGACGGCGGCGAACTGTGTGGTTTTTTCTGCTGGTACAAACCGTGGGACAACTATTTTGGCCTGTGTAAAGGCGCCTGGTCGCCCATGCACGCGCACGGGGCCGTTAAAGAAAACCGGGCGGAAATTTATGACAGGCTGTACCAAGCCGCCGCCGCGAAATTAGTGGCGGACGGTGTGCTCAGCCATTCGGTGACGCTGTATGAACACGACGCGGAGGCCATCGCGCGTTTCTTGCAAAACGGTTTCGGCCCAAGATGCGTTGACGCCGTGCGGCAGACAACGCCTATTCCCATTCCGCCGTGCGGGGGCATAACCTATCGGCAAGCGGGCACATGCGACGCGCATGCCATCGCGGAAATGAACAACAGCCTTGTCAAGCACTTACAGCAAACGCCGATTTTTCTGCCGTGCTTTCAAACATTCACGGCCGACGGCATCGCAAAGGGTATACAAGACGGACAGTATCAGTACTTCCTTGCGCTTGACGGAACCCGGCCGGTCGCATACATCAGGCTCCAAGACGACGGAGAGAATTTCGCCGGTGATGACAAACAAATGATGAACATCTCCGGCGCGTATGCACTGCCGGATGTTCGCGGTAAAGGCGTTACCTCAGGCTTGTTATCATGGCTGATGGACTGGCTGCGGGAGCGGGATTACTCGCGCTGCGGCGTTGACTTTGAATGCTTTAACTATACCGCGCGTAAGTTTTGGCTAAAACACTTTACGGCATACACAAACAGCGTCGTTCGGCGAATGGATGAGCGCATTTTAGACAAGTAATTTGCGCGCATGCCGTGTGTACGTGGCGCGTCATGTTTATGATGAACAAATTGATTGCTCATCTAATGTGTTAGCAAGGCATCCCGTTTATATAAAGAACACATACCTTTGTGCCTGAGCGGAACATGCGCATTTAGACGGTTAGGCCTGTACGGGTTATACTGTCCATTGGAACAAATTCTGCATCAATTGATAGCAATGAAATCAGGCTGTTTTGAACTGAGCGCTGCTTGATATCATCCTTTGCGTATATTCCATAGAATTTAGAATCAGCCATTATAAGAACCATTTTGCAATCACTTTTTTGGAAATCTTCAAATGTAGATATATGATCGATATTATCAGAAATGCCATACTCCCTGATACGAATGAAGAAAACAAAGTTCTGCCCAAGGCATGAAAAATGCTTGAGTAATTCGCACAGCGGGTATGTCTGTGCATTCATCGTTTGATAAGCCTCACCCGTTGGCCCTTCCACCCAAAGGCAATCCACTAGCCATTTACGCTCATTGTACATGGTGTTGTTGTTTATTGTAGTGAGTATGTCAAAAAAAATTCCGTCATATTCGAACTCCAAACCGTTGATTGAAACCATAAACATCGCTCCTTTCAAATTGTACAGTCTTGCTGGAAACAAGAATTATCCGGTATGAGCTGGCAGTGTTTAGAAGATTGTACAAAGATTCTTGCTGCCCGTCTTCGCGAGCCGCGTGAGCGGCGCGGCGATCCAGACTGCATGCATTATTTAGCCATCGTGTAAAAGTTTCCGCATCCCCGCCTCGCTTGACTTTTTTTTCGGCTGCATTGTAGAATGGTCGCTGCATGCCTGACATGCAGAAGGAGGCGCTCCATGCCGTTGGATACTATATCACCGGAGTATAAAAATCAATTGCAAGAGGAGACACGCAAGAGGCGGACGTTTGCCATTATCAGCCATCCTGACGCGGGCAAGACGACGCTGACGGAAAAATTGCTGCTGTACGGCGGCGCCGTCAGACAAGCGGGCAGCGTTAAAGCGCGTAAAGCCGAACGGCACGCCACATCCGATTGGATGGAGATAGAAAAGCAGCGCGGCATTTCCGTTACCTCCAGCGTCATGCAGTTCGATTACAACGGTTTCCGCGTAAATATTTTGGATACGCCCGGGCATCAGGATTTTTCGGAAGATACGTACCGCGTGTTGGTGGCGGTGGACGCAGCGGTCATGCTCATTGACGCGGCGAAAGGCGTTGAGGAACAAACCATCAAGCTGTTTAAGGTTTGCCGCATGCGCCGCATTCCTATCTTTACCTTTGTCAACAAGATGGACCGCGCCTCCAAAGACCTGTTTGCGCTCATGGAAGAAATAGAGCAGGTGCTAGGCATCCGTTCCTGTCCCGTCAACTGGCCGGTCGGCGAGGCGGGCGACTTCCGCGGCGTGTACCATCGGGACACCGGCTGCGCGGAG
>WRFT01000112.1 GCA_009776385.1 Clostridia bacterium | reverse complement strand
GTAACTTTCCGGCAAATCACAGCATCCATCAGTTACAATCCAAAATGACATGGGAACCTCCTTGATAACAACAATATGCCAAAATCCCCTTATTGCATAATATCAAAGCGCTTTGTTATCGTCAAGTGAACCGGAGGGGGCATATCTAAATCGAACACAAAAAAAACGCCTGCCCGAAGGGAAGCGCTTTTTACGGTATACGTTATTACTTTATTTCTATCGTCGCGCCTACTTCGGCAAACTTGGCCTTAATCTTCTCCGCCTCATCCTTCGATACGGCTTCTTTTACCGTTTTGGGGGCGGCTTCAACCAAATCCTTGGCTTCCTTTAAGCCCAGACCGGCTATCACTTCGCGTACAACCTTAATAACTTTAATTTTTTCCGTACCGGCTTGCGTCAGCACCACGTCAAACTCCGTTTTTTCCTCTTCGACAACGGCTTCCGCGGCGGCAGCGCCCGCACCGGCGAACGCCACGGGCGCCGCGGCGGAGACGCCGTATTTTTCTTCCATGGCCTTTACTAAATCGTTTAATTCCAATATTGTCATGGCATCCACGGCGGCGATGATTTCCTCATGTGTCATAAATAAGCCTCCATTCTTTTAATACAAGGGAAAAACCCTTCTTAACAGTAAATCGTCCTAGGCGCTCTCGCCGGCTTTTTGCTTGCGTATGGCTTCCAATACGCGTACGAAGTTCCCGACAGCCGCGGTCATGCTGCCCATCAAACGTGCCAGCAGCTCTTCGCGGGATGGCATGGTCGCCAGTGCTTGTATGGTTTTAACATCGGTCGCCTTTCCGTCCAGAATGCCTCCCTTTAGTTCTAAAGCGCCTACTTTGTCCTTGTTGATATAATCGCAAATGATTTTGGACGCCGTTACGGGATCCTCACTAAAAGCGAACGCGTTTGGCTCTACCAACAGTTCATCAAGCCCCGTAATACCGCAATGCTCCAACGCCCGTTTGATTAGTGAGTTCTTGTACACGCGGTAATCAACCTTCGCGGCGCGGCACTGAACGCGTAGTTGCGTGGCTTGTTCCACCGTCAGTCCCGAGTATTTCACCATGACCATGGAACGGGAGTTCTTAATCTTCTCGGCGATATCCAACACTGCCAGTTTTTTAATTTCTAAATTCTTGCCCATCTTGCTCACCTCCAAACGGGTCTAAATAAGAAAACCCTCGCTGGCGCGAGAGTCAGCCAAATCAACAGGCTATACATTCCTCACGCCTCGGCGGGTGAAGCACGCTTCATTATCGGCTATAGCCGACCCGCTGTCTACGGCACAGGTTTCTTTCAACCACGGTCATTGTACCACGCGCTGCGTGGTGCGTCAATAAAATTGTGACATACAGTTGTCCGCTCCCATGGCATGCTCAATACGGGCCATGTCGCCCTGCATGAGGGTGATGAACAGCGTCTTTTGCTCTGTGTATATAGCAAACCCGGCTGCGCTTCCTCCCGGTTTCTTTACATTTTTACGAAAAGTATAGTCAATAGGTATGCCGGATGAATGGCGCCCCTTGGAAAAATAGGCGGCCAGCTTAGCCGCTTCCAGAAGGGTTGCGTCAGGCGGCATACCGGCATGTTGAATAATAACATGACTGCCCGGCATCGCGCGGGCGTGCAGCCACATTTCATTTCCATTGGCGCTGCCCGTCAGCCGGTCATTTTGTGTGCTGTTCTTGCCTACCAAAATGCGTATGCCCTCCGCGCTTGTAAAGGTATAAAAACGGCTCTGCGGCAGTTGTTGTTTTTTCTTTGCGGTATGCGGCGCGGATCGTTTGATGTAACCGGCCTGTACCAGTAAGGCGCGTACTTCAGCCAACTCTTCATCCTGTGTGCAGCATTCGGCATCGTATAATGCGTTTTCTAAAAAAGCGATCTCTTTTTTTGTTTTTTCTTGCTGTTCCCGGGTATTTTCCGCGGCTGAACGCGCTTTTCGGTAGCGTTGGTAATACTTCTGCGCGTTCTGTGCTGGCGATAATTGGGGGTCCATTTTAATTTCTATTGTCGCACCGTTCAATTCAAATACATCCTCAAGCACCGCCTTGTCCAAGCCTGCGGGCAGATGATACAAATGTGTCATCAGTAAATCGCCCGCCTTTTTGTACTCCACAGCCTTCTCGGCCTCATCCGCTGCCGCGTTTTGCAATGACAGTTTTTTTTCACAGCGTTCGATATGCGTTTTAATCGTCTTATACAGGTCGCCGCTCTTTTGACGTGTTAATCTCGCTTTGTCTCGCGATGTAAAAAAGGCTTCCATCGCCTCGCAAAGGGAAGGATACGGCTGTTGCATAGCGGCGCTGTGGGTGAGGTATACAAAGGGAAAAACATCCAGCGGCTCGCCCGCCTCGTCTTTCAAAAGCGCCGCGGGAGCCGCCTTCAGCGCTTGCGTAACCCATGCCGGTGCTAAATCCGCCAATCGCTCCTTATGATAAAGGCCTAAAGGCGCGTCCGCGTCACCCGTCAGGCGAAAGGCCCATTCGGCGGCGGTTTGAGCGGACAAACCGTATATGCCGGTGCGCAGCGCGTCCGCCACGCGGGGTGTGTTCTTCGAAAACACAGCGATATAATCTTCACGGGCAGCCTTCGTATAAGGAATTTTATCCTGCGCGGGCGGATACTGATAGTCAAGTCCGGGCAGCACCCTGCGGACGCGGCTCATCTGCGCGTTGACACGTTTCATGGCGTCCAGAATACGGTTGCTCACGGTTAATATCAGGTTGGAATGCTTGCCCATAATCTCTAATATGAGGGTTCGTTCCGACGGGTCTCCCATGTCGTCATAGCCTTTAAAGACAAAATGCAGCTGCCTGTCGCCGTTAATTTGTTCAATGGCGTGCAAGCGCGTGCCGCTCAAGTGCTTGCGAAGCGTCATACAAAAAACAGGCGGGGTAGGAAGATTGGTAAAATCACGCCGTGTCAAATGGCAGCGCGCGCTGCCGGGATCCACGCAGATGAGCAGTTTATGGTTGGCGTTTCGGTTGCGCAACGTCAGAACCACCGTGTCTCTGTCCGTCTGCTGTATCCGGTCGACGCGGCCCGTCAGTAGCGCTTCCCGTAGTTCCTCGGCGGCAAAACCCAATAAAAATCCGTCAACAGGCATCCATGCCCCTCCCGATACCAGAATAAAGCCCATTATATCTGTCGGGTTATCATTTCGCAAATAGCGTATGGCTGTGTGTGAAAAAAGGAATTTATACACACCGGGCGAATTAGATAAACAGGAAAAACAGGCTCGGGGAGGCTTTTATGCGGCGGGATAACAGGCAGCCTAACGAATTACGCGAAACGCGCATCACCCCGCATTTTGTGCACACCGCCGCGGGTAGTTGCCTGATAGAAACGGGCGGGACGCGCGTCATCTGCACGGCCAGCGTGGAGGAATCGGCGCCGGCGTTTCTAAAAAACAAGCATATGGGATGGGTTACCGCGGAGTACGCGATGCTGCCGGCCTCTACCGGGCGTCGAAAACAGCGTGACGGACTTAAAAAAGACGGCCGCGGGGTGGAAATCCAAAGGCTCATCGGCAGGTCCCTGCGCGGCGCGGTCGATCTTTGCGCCTTGGGGGAACGCACCATTATCGTCGATTGTGATGTGCTGGAAGCCGATGGCGGAACGCGTACCGCCTCCATAACCGGAGGGTTCGTGGCGCTGTGCCTGGCGGTGGAGAAACTCATGAAGGATGGCGCCATTCGGTTTTCGCCAATCCGCAGGCAAGTGGCCGCCGTTAGCTGCGGCATCGTGAAGGGTACCCCGTTGCTGGACTTGTGTTACGCGGAAGACAGCGGCGCGGATGCCGATATGAACGCCGTGATGACCGATCAAGGCGAATGGATGGAGTTGCAATGCACCGGGGAAAACCGCGCGTTTACCCATGTTGAGTTTGAAACGCTTCTATCCTATGCGCGCGAGGGCATTCAATCCCTCATGCGGGCGCAGCGGGAGGCGCTCACACAGCCGGTCTGCCATTTACCCGTCTGGGTGGCGGCGACGGATAACCCGGGTAAAATTGCGGAGCTTCAAGCCCTGCTGGGCGGCCGCTACCGCCTCGTTTCCATGCGTGAGGCCGGTTTTACGCAAGCCATTGCCGAAACCGGCAGCACCTTTGAGCAAAACGCGCGGATAAAAGCCGATACGGTCTGCCGGGTGTTAGGTTATCCCGCCCTTGCCGATGACAGCGGCTTGACGGTAGAGGCCTTAGGGGGCGCGCCGGGCGTCGATTCGGCTTTATTTGCGGGAACACATGGTGATGACAAGCAGAACACGGCGCGTCTGCTTCAATGTATGCGCGATAAACGAAACAAATCGGCCGCTTTTGTCTGTGCCTTGGCGTTGGCAAGGTCCGGGGAAGAAACCGTCATAACGATGGGGGAATGCCGTGGCGAGATTCTCCATGAGGAACGCGGCACGGGCGGCTTTGGATACGACGCGGTCTTCCTTTACCAAGACGGGCGGACATTTGCCCAAATGGATACGCAAACGAAGAACAGTGTTAGTCACCGCGCGCGGGCCGTTAAAGCCATGCTGGAGCGGATGGATATATAAAGGAGGAAGATGGCATGGGTATATCTGTGGAACGGTTTGGTCTAAACGCGCATGGCGGGTCGGTGGAAAAATATACGCTTACCAACAAAAGCGGCGCGAGCGTATCCTTGCTTACGTACGGAGGAGTCATTCAAGCTATTTGTGTACCCGATAAAAACGGGCGGTTATCGGATGTGTGCTTAGGTTTTGATAATATGGAAACATATTTGGCGCCAAACGGTTCCATGGGCGCCTTCATCGGCCGCTACGGTAACCGTATTGATTATGCCCGTTTTACGTTGGACGGGCATGAGTACCGTTTGCGCGCGAACATGGGCGAAAGCCATCTGCATGGCGGGCCGCTGGGCTTCCAAACCTATACAATGCAAGCGGAAGCGCGTGAAGACAATGGCATTGACCACGTAAAAATGTCGATGTACAGCCCTGACGGGGATGAATGCTATCCGGGCAGCCTGGATGTAAGCGTTATCTATTCCTTCGATGATAATATGAATCTATCTATCCGTTACGAGGCGCATACAGATTCCGTGACCATTTTAAACCTGACCAATCACTGTTACTTTAATCTGGCGGGGCAGGACTTTGGACCGATTGACAATCATCTTATCACCATCCCGGCGGATTGCGTTACCCGGATAAACGAAAGGGTCGTACCGACGGGCGATTTCTTTCCGGTCGCGGGTACGCCGCTCGACTTGCGCCATCCCAAGCGCATGGGAGACGGGCTCAAAGAAGGCGAAGGCTGCCAACAAATGGTTTTAGGGTCGGGATATGACCATAACTATGTGCTGAATAAGGCCTTCGGCATGGGGCTATGCGCCGTCGTCGAGGAGCCTGTAACCGGCCGCGTCATGGAAGTGATAACCGATCAACCCGGCTTGCAGTTTTATTCCGGCAACCATATGAATTTAAAAGGCAAGGGCAAGGGCGGGGCGGATTATTTATGGCGTAACGCCTTCTGCCTGGAAACGCAGCGTTTCCCCGATTCACCCAACCACCTGCATTTTCCAAGCACCGTCTTAAGAAAAGGGGAGCTCTTTACTTCCGTAACCATCTATGCCTTTAGAACACGCGGATAAAACCGCGGTATAACCCTCCCCGCGCGCGGCAGGTAAATCAGGCTTGTTTAAAGGGTTCCGCCGCGTTTAAACCCAGTATTTCCGCGGCGTTTTCTCGCATTTTATACTTCATAATCTTCCCCGCGGCATTCATGGGGAACGCGTCCACAAACAAAACATAACGTGGCGTCTTATGGCGGGCCATGTGCGCGTTTACGTACTGTTTAATGTCCTCCTCCCGGCATGACTCGGACGGCTTTAAAATGATGCATGCCAGTATTTCCTCGCCATACTCCCGGCTCGGTACGCCAATCACCTGCACATCCTGAACCTGCGGGTGCGTGTAAAGAAAATCTTCAATTTCCTTTGGGTATATATTCTCGCCGCCCCGAATAATCATATCCTTTATCCGCCCGGTAATCTTAAAGTTGCCGTCACTATCGCGCCGTGCGATGTCGCCTGTGTGCAGCCAGCCGTCCTTGTCAATAACGGCGCTCGTCGCTTGAGGCATTTTGTAATAACCTTTCATTATATTGTACCCGCGCGCGACAAACTCTCCGTCTTCATCATCCGGCCGCAGCTTGCCGGTCTTGATATCGGCGATACCGCATTCCACGCCAAACATCGCCGCGCCCACGGTGTTCACGCGTACTTCCACAGGGTCCGTGCTTTTGGACATCGTGCAGCCGGGGGAAGACTCCGTTTGCCCGTATACGATGGTAATTTCCGTCATGCCCATCTTC
>WRFT01000111.1 GCA_009776385.1 Clostridia bacterium | reverse complement strand
TATAGGCATCGTTATAGGTCGTTTTTAGGCGCGTATCAAGGTCGTTTAGTATGGTGTTAACATCGCTCAACCTTTTACGCCTCCATGCCGTTTTCGGCGGTTATTTCGCCTCCTGTGCCTATTGCAAGCGCATCGCCTTCGGAATGATTTCGCTTGTCCTCGATTTTTTTGACAGAAACACTATATACAGTATAGCTAATCAATCTTGACACAATATGCCGTATGCGATGATCTAAAAATGCCTACAAGCGAAATTATTCCTTCGATAGCCGCTGATGCCTCCTGCGCCTTGTCTATCCCGTATAGCTTTTCCATCGCCGTCATGCTGTCCATGAGTTCAGCCATGCGTAAATCTATCACCTGTTGCGGTGTCGTTATCTGCACCGTATCGGCGTCAATTCGCGCCAATTCGCTCGCCGCGTCAACATCTATACCTGAAACAGATATCGCCGTTTCGCGTGATAAAAGACCGCTTGCTTTGGCTTCGGACGCCCGTTTGATAAGCAGGTCTATGTCCTTCGGCGTGTTTGGCTGGAACGATACATCGACCGTCCTGAAATCATAGTCCGTGCCATGCGATACTTTAGGTATTCTAGCGACCCGGTAAAATCAACATCCTTGAGCAACCATTTGATATCCGCGTCGTCATGCAGGAAGTACGCGCTAGCCTCATACAGTTCTTTCTCCTCGCGTTTCCATGCCGGATTGACCGTTCGCAACGCGTCACCGTTGCTATCGCGTACTGTGTTCCCTTGTTCCCTTGTTACAATTTCGGGAGAAGGAATCCTCCGGGAATCCTGGAAGCGGCTGTATTGCGTGATAAAAGCACCTATGCTAGAATACTCGATGGCGCCGGGAGACCGTAACCATGGTAGCTCCGTGCGACCATCCGGGAAGGATATGACATGAATGAATACGACATGCGAAAAAATAGCGAGCAATAAAGTGAAGCTTTCCTTCACTGTGCCCGCGGAACAAGTGGATGAGGCGTTGCACCGTGCATACTTAAAAGTGCGCGGAAGGGTAAATGTACCCGGCTTTCGTAAAGGGAAAGCGCCCCGCAAAATTATCGAAAACATGTATGGCGAAAAGATGCTTTTCGATGAAGCATTAGAAATGTTGTTCCCGGATGCGTACAGCCAAGCGGTCGAGGAAAGCGGTATTAAAACGGTTGATACACCTTCTGTCGATGTTGATTCGGTACATGCCGGACAGAGTGTAACCTTTACCGCGGAAGTGTACGTACGCCCCGAGGTCACTTTGGGACAGTATAAGGGTCTGACGATTAAAGAAAAAATGTGGGAAGTAACAGATGAACAGATAGAAGCGAGCATCAATAATGATCGGGAGAAACTGGCCAGAATGATTGATATTACCGAAAGGCCCGTTAAGGAAGGTGATATCGTTACCATCGATTATGCGGGTACAATGGATAACACAGCGTTTGATGGCGGTACAGCAACGAATCATGAGCTGTTGATAGGTTCTCACTCTTTTATTCCCGGGTTTGAAGAACAGCTAATCGGTATGGAAAAAGACTCTGAAGCGGATATAAGCGTCACGTTTCCGTCGGATTATCACGCAGCGGAGTTGGCGGGTAAAGAAGCTGTATTCCATGTCAAGGTGAATGGCATTCAAGAGAAGGAGCTTCCCGAACCCGATGATGCGTTTGCGCAGGACATCAGCGAGTATGACTGCTTTGCGGACTATAAGAATCAAATTCGGGACGAGTTATCCCGAACAGCGGAGAAAAATTACCATATCAGAATTGAAAACGCATTGGTAGAAGCGGCTGTAAGTAACGCTTCCGTCGATATACCGGATGCGATGATACAAGATGAAATAAACATGATGATCAGGGATTTAGAATTGCGTTTACTCCGCCAGGGGCTGAAACTCGACGATTATATAAAATTTACAGGGCAAACTATAGAATCCATGCGTGAAATGTATCAAGCGGATGCGGAACGGCGTGTTAAAACGGAACTGGTGGTTGATGCCATTAAAGAACAAGAAACAATTGTGCCGACTCCGGAAGAGATTCGTATACAAATGGAACGAGAGGCGCAGCGGGCCGGTGAGCCTTTGGAAAGTTTTGAGCAAAGGTTGACAGACCGCCAGAAAGAGTATATTACGATAAGCGCGGCTGCCCAAAAAACGGTTGAATTTATGCGTACAGAATGCATCATAGAAACAGAAGAGAAGCCCGCCAAGAAAAAACAACCGCGCAAGAAGGCAGCCGCAAAAAAAACGGATAAAGAGGAGGAAGCAGATGAATCTGATACCAATCGTAGTTGAACAAACAAACCGAGGCGAACGATCTTATGATATATACTCCAGGCTCTTGAAGGATCGTGTTGTATTTTTGGGCGGCCCGGTCAATGATGATGTTGCTAATGTTATCGTAGCGCAGTTGCTTTTCCTGGAAATGGAAAATCCGGATACGGATATATCTTTATATATTAATAGTCCCGGCGGTTCGGTCACCGCGGGAATGGCTATCTTCGATACGATGCAGTATATAAAACCTGCCGTTCGGACGGTTTGTATCGGTATGGCGGCTTCCATGGGCGCGTTATTACTGATGGCGGGTGCGAAAGGAAAACGGCTGGCATTACCTAACAGTGAAATGCTCATCCATCAGCCGATGGGCGGTGCGGAAGGGCAGGCTACGGACGTCGCCATACGCGCCGATTGGCTTTTAAAAACGAAACGTAAGCTCAATCTCATCATGTCGGATATGACGGGCCAGCCATTAGACAGAATAGAACGTGACGCGGAACGTGATTATTTTATGAATGCGCAGGAAGCGTTGCAGTATGGTATTATCGATGAAATCTACCAACCGCGAGACGTATCGCATACGCGAAACAGTTGAGGTAACCAATGCCAAACAATGATTTGCCGCCTCGTAACGGTGTTGTAATGCAAAAATGCTATTTTTGCGGGAAACCACATGATAAAGTCGGTCGGATGGTAGTCGGACCGAACGCGAATATCTGTAATGAATGTATTCTGCTTTGTCAAGAAATTATCAATGAAAAGATTGATATTTCCGGTACAGCGGTGCATGGAGGGGTACCTAAGCCCATTGAACTCAAAGCGATTCTCGATCAATATGTGGTGGGACAGGATAACGCGAAAAAAGCGTTGGCAGTGACGGTGTACAACCATTATAAACGTATAAACGCGTCTTTAAAACGCCAAGATGATGTTGAGTTGCTCAAGGCAAACATTCTTTTAGTAGGACCAACCGGTTGCGGGAAAACATATTTAGCACAAGTTCTCGCAAAAATCCTTAATGTTCCCTTTGCTATTGCAGACGCAACGAGCCTGACAGAAGCGGGATATGTCGGTGAGGATGTTGAAAACATTCTGCTGCGGCTTATTCAAAGTGCGGATGACGATATCAGAAGAGCACAGCGTGGGATCATCTATATCGATGAAATTGATAAGATTGCCCGAAAAAGCGAAAATCCATCCATCACACGCGATGTCAGCGGCGAGGGTGTGCAGCAAGCGCTGCTGAAGATACTCGAGGGCACGATTGCCAATGTACCTCCGCAGGGGGGACGGAAGCATCCTCATCAAGAGTTTATCCAAATTGATACAAAGAATATTCTGTTCATTTGTGGCGGTTCATTTGAGGGTATAGCGCCCATCATTGAAAACCGTATCGGCAGGAAGACGCTTGGTTTTGGCAGTGAACTAAAAGTACATTCCGGACCTGACTTGAATGAAATTATGCGTGAACTGCGCTCTGATGATCTAATGAAGTTTGGGTTGATACCCGAGTTTGTCGGGCGTCTTCCCATTATCGTCACGCTGGATCAGCTTAATGAGGAAGCGCTTGTACGTATTCTTACCGAACCACGCAACTCATTGTGTAAGCAATATACCAAACTTTTTGAGATGGATGGTGTGGAACTGAACTTTCAGGAAGGAGCGCTCGAGGAAATAGCTAAACAAGCATTGGAAAAGAAGGCGGGTGCCCGAGGCTTGCGTACTATCATGGAACATGTAATGCTGGATACAATGTACGAGATGCCATCCTATGAAAACGCAGCTAGATGTGTTGTCACAAAAGAAGCGGTGTCCGGACAGAAAAAACCGGATATTTTTGATAATCCCGCTCCTAAAAAACGGCGTGTATCCCCCGGACGTCAAGCAGAAAACATGAACATGAGCGTTTCGTAGGGATATAACTGATATGCGTTCCTCTAGAAAGAAAGCAACTCAAAAGTTACCGCTGGTGGCATTACGCGGTTTATTAGTATTTCCGCAAATGGTGCTGCATTTTGATGTGAGCCGTCGTAAAAGCATCGCCGCGATAGAACAAGCGATGATGAGCGATCAGACAGTTTTTTTGGTCGCCCAGAAAAGCGGAGACACCGAAGATCCTGTAATAGATGATCTTTACCCGATTGGTACTGTCGCGTTAGTTAAGCAAGTCTTAAACCTTCCCGGTGATATCATCCGCGTTTTGGTGGAAGGAACGGTACGTGCAGAACTTCTTACCATAACGGAAGATACGTTGTTTTTGTATGCGGATATCGTACCCAAACAAGATCAGGGCGACACGGACGACGCGGAATTAAACGCCTTATGGCGATCTGCTCGCCGCTTGTTTATTGATTATGCAGCAGTGAGTTTACGGTTTTCCCCGGAAACGCTGCAAGTTATTATAGAAACAGATCTGCCCGGTCATTTTGCCGATTTGGTGACAGTCAACGTGTTATCGCATGTAGATGAAAGACAAAAAATTCTCAATGAAATCTCTGTCAATAAACGGTTGGAGACGCTTTGTGAAATTCTATTAAAAGAAACGGAATTAGCCGCAGTCGAAAAAAAAGTGCAAGAACGTGTGAAGACACAAATAGATAAAAACCAAAAGGACTATTACCTGCGTGAACAAATCAAGGCGATTCAACTGGAATTGGGAGATGATGATCCGTCAGAAACGGAAGAATTACGGCTTAAGTTGCAAAACCTGCCATTAAGCGAAGAAGCCAGAACGAAGATGGAGCGCGAAGTTAAGCGATTGATGCATATGGCGCCGGGCACACCGGAAATAACGGTATCACGGACTTATATCGACTGGATTATTGACTTGCCTTGGGGGATTTACTCACCGGATACCATTCATATCAAACGCGCACGCCGAATGCTTGGTGAAGATCATTTTGGTATGGATGAAGTAAAAGAACGGATTATCGAGTACCTTGCCGTTTGTAAAATGAAGAAGAATCTCAAAGGGCCAATACTTTGTTTCGTAGGACCACCCGGCGTTGGAAAAACGTCGATAGCCAAGGCGATTGCTCGTGCGATCGGACGGAACTTTGTTCAAATGTCATTGGGCGGGGTGAGAGACGAAGCCGAAATAAGAGGCCACAGGCGTACTTATATCGGCTCGATACCCGGTCGTATCATTTCCGGAATGAAACAAGCCGGAACGATGAATCCTTTATTTCTTTTCGATGAAATCGATAAGATGGGCAGTGATTTTAAAGGGGATCCGGCCAGCGCCATGCTGGAAGTATTGGACGGAGAACAAAACGCTGTTTTCAGGGATCATTATTTAGAAACCCCGTTCGACTTAAGCAATGTGATGTTCATTACCACAGCCAACACACGCGAGCATATACCGGCTCCATTGCTGGATAGAATGGAGATCATCGAAGTATCCGGCTATACTGATTATGAAAAACTGCAAATCGCAAAAAAACATTTGCTGCCGAAACTGATTACTGTGCATGGGCTGCCCGTTAAGGCGGTTCACATCAAGGATCGTATGATTAAGCAAATCATAGAGCATTATACGCGGGAAGCGGGTGTTCGGGCGCTAAAACGTGAGTTGGAAAAAATTGTTCGTAAGGCGACAGTTTATCTCATTGAGCATAATCAAAGCGAATTGTGGATAACCGAGGATATGATTCAAAACTTCTTGGGGTCTCCCGTGTTCTTACGTGATAAACCGAATGCGGAACCGGTAATAGGGGTGGCTAACGGGTTAGCATATACATCAACCGGCGGTGAAATGCTCGCGGTGGAGTGTTCGGTCATGCCCGGTACAGGCGTTTTACAATTAACCGGTCAATTGGGCGATGTCATGAAAGAAAGCGCTCAAGCAGCACTTAGTTGGGCTCGCGCGCATGCCGATTCTTTCGGTATCGCCGGCGATTTTCATAAAAACACGGATATACACATTCACATACCCGAAGGTGCCGTTCCAAAAGACGGGCCTTCTGCCGGTATCACCATGACTGTGGCTTTGCTATCGTCGCTGGCCGGTAGTCCCGTCCGACGTGATGTTGCTATGACAGGCGAAATAACATTAAGAGGTAGAATATTACCGGTGGGAGGGCTTAAGGAAAAGATTTTAGCGGCTTACCGAGCGGGAATCCGGGAAATCATACTTCCATACGATAATCAAAAAGACCTATCCGATGTGCCGGAATATGT
>WRFT01000110.1 GCA_009776385.1 Clostridia bacterium | reverse complement strand
ACTTCCACCCCATACAGCAGGGTGTTTTTACCGTATAGGCCCGGCGCCAGATGATCGAGCGCGCGCAGCGTTTCAACAATGCTTGTTAAATGCCGCGCGGGCAGTACGAAGCTTAAATCACCGGGGACGGCGGACGTTAACGTCGGCACGGTGGTGGATTTTAGCAAACGCCCCGCGTCCGTGCGGCGGCCGCTTAACAAATCACCCAAACGCTGTACCATGACGGGGCCGCCGGTCAGCATGTTCCCGAGCTGCGCGATGGCCCTGCCGTATTCGATGGGCTGCTTGAAAGGCTCGGTGAAACGCGTGGAGACAAGCAGAGCAAAGTTCGTGTTGCTCGTTTGTTTGCCCGGATCCGCGTAACTATGGCCGTTGACCGCCGCGATGCCGCCCTCATACAGTTCCTCGGAGACCACGCCGCTTGGGTTCATGCAGAAGGTACGCACCCTGTTTTCATACGTATCGGAATAATACACGAGTTTCGCTTCATACAGATGCCGGGTTAAGTGGTCCATGATACTATTGGGGACCTCCACGCGCACCCCGATATCCACCTCATTATTCGTCGTTTGCAGGCCGAGCCGGTTCGCCTGAGCCGCGAGCCAGTAAGCGCCGCCCCTGCCGGGCGCGGCTATGACGACCGCCGCCTTGACGCAGAACGGCTCCTCCCCGCGTTTTTGAAGCGTGACGCCCGTAACATGCCCGTCCTGTGACAGGATATCCTCTGCGCGAGTCAATTCCGAAAAGGCCACGCGGCCGCCGGAGACGAGGGCGTCATACATCGCGCCCAATACGCTTCCGGCGTTTTCCGTTCCCATGTGCCTGACGGGGCAGGGAATCAAACGCATATGATATCGGCTCGCTTCATAGGCAATTTCTTCTACTTTTTTATCATCCAGCCCGTGTACTTCATCGGGCGCGCCGAATTGCAAGAATATGCCATCCGCGTAATGAATTAAATCCTGCGCCTGTTCGGGCTTCATATAGTCTGAAATACGCCCGCCGACTTCATGGCTTAAAGAAAGCTTCCCATCGGAAAAAGCGCCCGCGCCCGCCCAGCCATGCACGATGCCGCAGGGGTCGCAGCCCGCGCACCGGCCCCGCGTACGGGCAGGGCAGGCACGGGAGGCAATTGTTCGGCCCTCGTCCACCATGAGTATTTTAAGAGAGGGCTGTATTTGTAAAAGCTCGTAGGCCGCGAAAATACCGGCCGGGCCGGCCCCGATGATAAGGACGTCATATTCCCTGTTAATCATGCTCCGCCTTTCTCCGCGCACACGCGCACGAACGCCGCAAACGCCAATCTATCTATTCATAATAAGCCTGCCTGCACGCGTCCGCGACGCTGACCATTATATCACTACGGCTTGAATAGCGCAAAATGTCCGTAAACAATTTCGCGGCCTTCGCGCGGTTTTACGCGGTTCTGTTCGATAAATCGGTACCCTTGACAGGGCGGCTCGTCAGCGGTATACTTATTTGGTCAAAGATAGTCAAACTCCGAAGGAGGTACAGCCATGGACATCAATAAACTCACACAAAAATCCGCCGCCGCCATTGAGCGGGCGCGTCAGATTTGCGATGAATACCGCCACACAGGCGTCTCGCAGGCCCATTTACTATCCGCGCTGCTGGAAGATAAGGCCGGTTTGATTCCAAACTTGTTCCAAAAGATGGGGGTGTCCGCGGACTCTGTAGAGGCCGCCTTTATCAACTTGATGGAAAAAGCGCCCCGAATGACGGGCGCAGGGCGTGAGACGGACCGCGTTTACGCGGATCCCGCGTTGGAACGCGCGCTGACGGCAGCCGAGGCCAGGCAAAAGCAAATGAAAGACGATTACCTTTCTTTGGAGCATTTGATGCTGGGTCTTCTGGATAAGCCCGACAGCGATTGCGCCGCGGAATTCCGCCGTTTTCACATACAAGCGGACGCGTTTTTAAAAGCCCTGATGGGCGTGCGGGGTACCACGCGCATCGCTACGGACAGCCCCGAGGAGACGTATGAAGCGCTTCAAAAATACGGCGACGACTTGACGGAACTGGCCAGGCAGCGCAAGCTGGACCCGGTTATCGGGCGTGATGAAGAAATACGAAACGTCATCCGCATACTCAGCCGAAAGACCAAGAATAACCCCTGCTTGATAGGCGAGCCCGGCGTGGGAAAGACAGCCATCGCCGAGGGGCTCGCGCTGCGCATCGTACGGGGGGATGTGCCCGAAAGCCTGAAGGACCGCACTATTTTTTCACTGGATATGGGTTCGCTGATAGCGGGCGCGAAGTTTCGCGGTGAATTTGAGGAACGGCTCAAGGCGGTGTTGAGGGAAATTAAGGCATCCGAAGGGCGTATCATTTTGTTTATCGACGAGTTGCATAATATTGTGGGCGCGGGGAAAGCGGAAGGGGCCATGGACGCCGGGAACCTGCTGAAGCCGCTGCTGGCGCGGGGTGAACTGCATTGCATAGGCGCGACTACGATTAACGAGTACCGCCTCTATATTGAAAAGGACGCGGCGCTGGAACGCCGCTTTCAACCGGTATTGGTAGAAGAACCGACGGTGGAGGATACCATTTCCATTTTGAGGGGGCTCAAGGAACGGTATGAAGTGTATCACGGCGTGAAAATACTGGATGAGGCGCTGATTGCGGCGGCATCCCTGTCCGCGCGCTATCTGTCCGACAGATTCCTGCCGGATAAGGCCATCGACCTGGTAGACGAGGCTTGCGCGATGATACGTACGGAAATTGATTCCATGCCGACGGAGCTGGACGAAATTACGCGTAAGATCATGCGTTTGGAAATAGAGGAGGCGGCGCTGAAAAGCGAGGATGACGATCCCGGCAACGCGCAGCTTGCCCGGGTACGCGGAGAAACGGCGCGCCTGAAAGAGGAAATGAACGCCATGAAAGCCGGCTGGGAGAATGAGAAAGCCGCCATAGCCGGCCTGCAGCGGATCCGTGCGCAAATAGAATCGGTGAACGCGCAAATTGAACAGGCGGAGAACCGTTATGACTTGAATGCCGCGGCGGAGCTGAAGTACGGCCGCCTGCCGGAGTTGGAGAAAGAACTGCGCTTGGCGGAAGAAACGCTGGACAAACAAAAGGATACGCACTCTTTGCTGCGCGATAAGGTGACGCGGGAGGAAATTGCCCGCATCATCGGACGCTGGTCGGGCATCCCGGTCAGCCGATTATTGGAGTCCGAACGGGAAAGGCTGCTGCACTTGGACGCGGAACTGCACAAACGCGTGATAGGGCAAGACGAAGCGGTGCAAAAGGTAACCGCGTGCATTTTGCGTTCCCGCGCCGGTATCCGTGACGAGAGCCGCCCCATGGGGTCTTTCCTCTTTTTGGGGCCCACCGGGGTGGGAAAGACGGAACTGGCCAAGACGCTTGCCCATACGCTTTTTGACGACGAAAAAAACATGATTCGCATTGATATGTCCGAATACATGGAGAAGTTTTCGGTTTCCCGCCTGATTGGCGCTCCGCCGGGCTATGTGGGGCATGATGAGGGCGGCCAATTAACCGAGGCTATCCGGCGCCGCCCCTACTCGGTCGTTTTGCTGGATGAGGTGGAAAAAGCGCATCCGGAGGTGTTTAACCTGCTATTGCAAATACTGGACGACGGCCGCGTTACGGACTCCAAGGGCAGAACGGCAGACTTTAAACACGCGCTGTTCATCATGACGAGCAATTTGGGATCGGACGCGATATTGGAATGCTTTGACGAGCGGGGTACACTCGCCCCGGAAACCCGTGACCATGTTTGGCAAATGCTGCGCACACACTTTCGTCCCGAGTTTTTAAACCGTATCGACGAGACCCTCTTCTTTACCCCGCTGGGGATGCAGGAAATCGGCGCGATAGTGGATTTGTTACTTGAAGAACTCAACGGGCGGCTGGCGGACAGGCAAATAGCTGTCCGTCTGACGCAGGCCGCCAAAGAAGCCGTTATATCCGGCGGATTCGACCCCGCCTTCGGCGCCCGCCCGCTGCGCCGATTTTTACAAACACATGTGGAGACACTGCTGGCACAAGAAATGATAAAGGGCGTGATACCGCCCGAATCCAAAGCGACCGTCGACGCGCAAGAGGGCGTGTTTACCGTGCGGGTTGACGATACCGCCAACGCATAACACAGCCAAATCACACGGGCACGCGCGATACCTGTATTAAGGAGTTGCCCCGGCTTCTTTTCTTCAGGGAAGCTGCGGCTTTACCACTCGGCGATGCAGCCGTCCTCATCGCGCCAAACCGGATTATGCCAGTCATGCCCCTGCGCCGACATGGCGCGCACATGCGCCTCGTTGATGACAACGCCCAAGCCGGGTTTATCCGTCGGATACGCCCGCCCGTCCCGGAAGGTAAAATCGTCCTTATTGATGAGATAATCCAACAGATCATAGCCGGTGTTGTAGTGAATGCCACCGCTCTGCTCTTGTATGAAGGCGTTGGGCGTACAAAAATCAACCTGCAGGCATGCCGCCAAGGCGATCGGCCCTAACGGGCAATGGGGCGCGACGGCGATATCGAACGCCTCGGCCATCGCGGCAATCTTGCGGGTTTCCCAAATGCCGCCGGTATGGCTGACATCCGGTTGGATAATATCCACCCCGCCGCGCGTGAGCATGTTTTTGAACCCCCAACGGGTATAATTCCGTTCGCCCGCGGCGATGGGGATGTTCGCCGCACGCGCCAGTTCTATAAACGCTTCCTCGTTTTCGCATAGCACGGGTTCTTCCACAAACAGCAGGCGGTACGGTTCCAATTCCTTCATTAACATACGCGCCATGGTTTTATGCACGCGCCCGTGAAAATCCAACGCGATGCCAAAGTGGCGTCCCGTTGCCTCCCGTACGGCGGCGACACGCTCGCATACCGCGTCGATATGGCGGGTAGAATCAATCCACCGTACGGGCCCCGTGGCATTCATTTTGACAGCGCCGAACCCTTGCGACAGCGCTTCCGCCGCGTCCGCGCGCACATCCTCCGGTTTGTCGCCGCCAATCCAGCGGTACACACCGATGGCGTCTCTGACTTTTCCGCCCAAAAACGCATAGACAGGCAAGCCGGAATGCTTGCCCTTAATATCCCAAAGCGCCTGCTCGATACCGGATAACGCGCTGGTAAGGACCGGGCCGCCCCTATAAAAACCGGAACGATACAGCATTTGAAACGCGTCCTCGATATCACCGGCGTTTTTCCCTATCATCTGCGGCATCATTTCCCTCACACAAGCGGCGACCGTGGAGGCCTTGCCCTCCACCACGGGCTCACCCCACCCCTCGATGCCGGACTCGGTGGTAATTTTAAGGAAGAGCCAGCGCGGGGGCACTTGAAACAGTTCATAAGACTTGATGATCATGCCATAACCTCCTTTAGCACTTGACCACGGTTATATAGGCTTGCGCCGCACAGGTGATGCGGTCGAAGAAACCTTGCGCGATCCACTCGGCGTTCACGAGTTTTCCGCCCGCGCCGATACCCATAACACCTGCGGCGATGAAGGCCGCGGCATTGGTTTCATCCACACCGCCTACCGCCAGCAGGGGGATATGCGGCAGCGGCGCGCGAACCGCCCGAATATAGGACGGCCCCAAAACACCCGCGGGAAAAACCTTGACAAAATCCGCGCCGGCCTCATACGCGGCCGCGATTTCGCTGGGCGTCATCGCGCCCGGAAGCGATACCAGGTTCAGCTTGCGGGTTTCATCAATCACACGCGCGTCACAGCCGGGCGATACGATGTATGAGGCGCCCGCGTCACAAGCCATGCGCACCTGCTCGCGGCTGACCACCGTGCCGGCTCCTACGCTTATTTCGCCGGAAAAATGCTTGTTCAGCATACGGATGCCGTCCGCCGTGACGCGGTACCGTGACGGGTCTTTTAAACTAAAGGTAATCTCCATCATACGAATTCCGCCGGCAACCAGCGCGTCGGCAAGCGGTATCAGCGCTTCCGGCGGCTGCCCGCGGATGATGGCAATGATTTTTTCTACTTTTATTTGGTTTATGATATGCTCGCGCATTTTTGCACACCCCCTTGTTTATTATACCCGTGTGTGTTGAAAAAAACCATCGGGGATGTGTTTTATGGGTAGCTTGAATAGTTAAGGTCATTTTGTTTTATAACTCATCAACAATATACATCGTTGTTGGATTAAGGAGTATCAAGGTGTGGTATCCTTATGAACGCCCTGTAACATAATATAACCTCTGGTTATTAACTGTGGAATGAATTATACAGCCCCCCTCTGCCCTACCCCAACTCCAGTGAAGAGAGGACCCTTCCTACCACACGAAAGCTATCGGACTCCTTATCAACCAACATCGGGTCATATTTTACGTTGTCGGAAACCAGCCGGGTGGCATCCTTGCCGCGATAGTACCGTTTGCAGACAGCCCGGTCATCATTCAGCATAAAAATACCGATTTGGCCGCTTTCCAATTCCGGCTGAGCGTGAATCAAAGCGTAGGAACCATCCATAATGGCGGGT
>WRFT01000109.1 GCA_009776385.1 Clostridia bacterium | reverse complement strand
TTGCGGCCATGAAGGAACTAATTATTAAGAACAAACAGACATATTCCCCATAATAATTTTACTGTCCGTACTATTGGACACTGTTTATGATGTAATGATGATATAAACAGAAGGAGGTGCTCATCATGTACGAAAAGAGCCGAAAATTACTGGACTGCCACATCGCGGGCTTCACTTATTATGACGGACTGGATGTTATCGAAAGCCTCACACTCGGCACACCCGTGACACTCAGGTCAGAGCCGGATAACCCGTGCGACCCCGAAGCGGTGGCAATCTATTACAAGGAATCAAAGCTTGGGTACATTCCGCAAGCGAAAAACAACTTCGTCAGCCAACTTCTGTACTTCGGTTACAGCGATATCCTGGAGGCAAGAATTAACAGCAACAACCCCATGGCCCATCCCGAAAACCAATACCGAATCGTCGTTAAGATTAAAGACAATCGTAACGGGTAAATGCGGAACGGGTAACCAATTTGAACCGTTCGTTGGTGTGACTTATTCTTGGTTTGACAAACCACGCGTCTTAGGGTAATTTGTGACAAATGACATGCCCTGTTAAAAAGAATAAGGAGGTCACACCATGGCAGTGAATCTAAAAGAGATAACGGGTTTCATTATGCCCCTGGTACAAAGCGGCAAAGAAGAGGAAGCGCAAAATCTGCTTGGGTTAGCCGTAAAAACCCCGTCAGCAGCCAAGGGGTCAAGCGGCAAAGGAGGCTTGCTGGATGTCATGAGCGGCTCGTTGGGAAGCGGTTTGATAGGTAATGTTGGTAACCTGTTGGGCGGCGGCAGCACGAGCCCGGTTTCGGGCCTGGCCGCGGTACTCCCATCTTTACTTAAGCTAATTCAACCCGAACACCTGGTTGCGGCAACCAATTACATGACCGGGCTTGTTAAAAAAGATAAAAAATCACCCGCTAAGAAACCTGCCGCCAAAAAGACCACCACAGCCGGAAAAGCCAACGTTAACAAGACCACCACCGCAAAGAAACCTGTTACGGCAAAGAAAGCCGCACCCGTCAAGAAACTGACAGCCCCAAAGAGTACTACTGTCAAGAAAAGTGCTCCGACCAAAAAGACGACCGGTACTACTAGCCGCTCCGGAAAATGACATAACAGCACTTTATGGTTGCTGATTATCGTTAATGCGGCAAAAAAACTGATATCAGTGCCGTAAAGAGGGTAAGGTTAGCAGGCTAGGGTTTCTGAAGCTCCTTATCCATATCGTTTTTTTCCACCAGAAGCTTGGTGGGGGCAGGCGTGGGTGTTTGAAGGCTTATGACCGTACCGGGATTCTTTGTAGCTTCGACACCGGGCATAATCACGGGCCTCTTGGTGGCGCCGGGATCAGGGGTCTGTGTCGGTTGAGCGCTTGGGTTGGAAGAAGGTTTTTGGGTCGCACCGGATAGGTCGGAACTCCCTCCCTGATATTTTACTGTGAAGTCAAGGCTTATCCAGCCTTTGCCGGACTCCAGTTTACCCCACTTTGCCGCGCCCGGGCCATCTGCTTCGTCCACAATGGTATAGATACCCCTGTCAGTTATGGTGCCCGTTATGGCTGTGTCTTTACCGGGGCCTTTGCGGATATTGAGGCTGTCCACCGTCACTTTAACCTTGTAGGGCACAAAAACAGCGGGGTCACCATCGGATTTCGCATAGAGGGATATGCCGCTTACCGGGAAAAAACCGACATTTAAACCATTCGTATACAGAATACCGCATAAATCACCGCTTCTGTACCATTTTGCGCTATCCGCAGGGATGACGGTCAGGTCGTCCGCCGTGCCTTCGGGGTATGCTACGAGCCACGCGCTTTTCTTCCAACCGCATACAATTCCAAAATCGGTGACTAACGGCATTCCATCAGGTATCAAAACGGCATCTCCGGATCCGGCGGCAAACACAAAGCCCCCGCTTATTGTAACGGAGCTGTCATCATCCGTTGTAATCGCATATCCGTCAGCAGCGCCCAGTATGCCGCCGCTTACCTTAATCAGAGAATGCGCGCTGTGCCCGGCGACAGCCGTATCCGTTCCGTAGTTGATAAGGGTTCCTCCTTCTGCAACTTCCAGCGTACCTTCGCCGGACAGGCCGATTAAGCCGCCCCCATACGTCCAGCCGTAATGCTCGGCTTTCCAGATAACCGTTACGCCGGATGCGATGTCCAGTTCAAGGCTGTTCCTTGCGCCGGCAGCGCCACGCAGTACGGTTACTGTATGGTTGGCAGTATTCGCTTCAGCCATCAACTGGCCGACTGCAGGCCCGCCATTGCCCGGGTCGAAGTTATTGATAATAGCAGCCAACTCCACTTCATTCGACGCGGCGCTTGATGTGAGCGGCAGGAACGCCAACATGCCACATATCACCGGCATGACCAACAGAATCGCTATACGCCTGTTGGCTTTTGTTCTGGTATTCACAGGCCATCCTCCTTTGCTTAGGTTTTGTTGATGATTCTGCTTGGCTGTACTCAGCACAGCGCAATCGAATCACCACAATCTCAATGTTTTAGCATCAGTATAGTATTTTGTTTGGTGAATGTAAACAAAGCGGTAAAAGAAAAGGTATTTTGCCTCGGCCAAATAAAAGGGAGCCGGGGTAAGAAGTTTATGTGCTATATCTGCTGAATCCAGCCCATACTATCCGGCAAAATGCCCTTTTGAATACCGGTTAGTTCTTCAAAAAGCGAAAGAGCACACGGTCCCATGCCACCGTCACCCACGCAGTACTCGGTGTCCTTGTACACCAGCGTACCTACCGGCGCTATCACAGCAGCGGTACCTGAACCAAAAACTTCTTCGAGGGTACCATCTTTCTGCGCCGCTAAAACACCGTCTATGGACAGCGGCTCCTCGCGTACAGTCAAACCGTTTTTATGTGATAGCTGTATGATGCTATCACGCGTAATGCCCCCCAATATGCTGCCCGCAAGCGGCGGGGTGATCAACTCGCCGCCGATTTTGAAAAAGACATTCATCGCGCCGACTTCTTCAATATATTTGCGCTCCACACCATCGAGCCACAGGACTTGGTCGCAGCCAAACTTTTTAGCGGTATGATCGGCTATTAGGCTGCACGCATAGTTACCCGCCGCCTTGGCAAAGCCCATGCCACCGCGTACCGCGCGGACATATTCGTTTTCCACCAGGATCTTCGTGGGTTTAAGGCCACCGGAATAGTAACTGCCCACCGGCGACATGATGATGAAGAAATAATAGGAGTTCGCTACCCGTACACCCAGCCCCGGATCGACGGCGATGCCGGTTGGGCGAATGTATAGCGATGTTCCCTCGCCGCGGGGAATCCAGTCGGCGTCAACACGCACTAACGCTTTAAGCGCATCGAGTACGCTTGCTTCGTCGATCGCGGGAATGCACAACCGTTCAGCACTACGGTTGAAACGCGCCATGTTCTGCTCCGGACGAAATAGCTGTATGCCGCCATCGGTATTACAGTATGCCTTCAGCCCTTCGAAAATGGCCTGTCCATAGTGCAACACCATAGCCGCCGGATTGAGCGAAAACTCTTGATAGGGCTGGATACGGGCATCGTGCCAGCCTTGTCCCTCGTCGTAACGCATGAAAAACATATGATCTGTAAAAATCTTCCCGAAGCCCAGCGCACTTTCGTCCGTCGGCTTTGGTTTAAGAACATCCGCGCGTATCGTCTCCCACTTTATCATGGTATCGTCATCTCCCTTGAAAATCGTTCTAACTGTTTTTTCATCATATATTTCCGTAATCCTGCTGATAACTGCAAGTCTTATCCCCAGAAAAGCAGGAAACAGTGGCTTATGATGTATAACCTTTATACCTTTTTTCCTTCGATAAAGCAATCAAATACAATAAAAAGGCTTTGCGCTCCACTAACGTGAATACACATTTATTTTACTTCATGTCAATGTCTTCTCATTCTCATGAGGTGTTATATGTACGAGGGCACAAACTCATCCTTTTTCGAGGAAATAAATGCTGGTTTTGCATCGAGTGTTGTCCGGAAGTGTTCTGTGAATTTGAGCAACAAAACAAGCGATAATCAGATAGTACAAAATAGAATTATGCTTTATGAATCGTAATGGTATTTTTCCGTTTTTACTCCATTTTTGGCTGAGATGGAGTATTTCATAATTACTTCGCCCGGAACAATCTTTAGTGATTTTAACGGAAAGAGCTTATCTCCGTATGTAACTATCCATTAATCCAGTAGGATTCTATAAATATCATCAAAGTACTTAAATACAAGTTGGTCAGGTGAAAGACCGGACACCTGCCCATCACCGGTTTCTATAACAATCCATTTCCCGTCAGATAGCTCCGCAAAATCGACCGTATAATATTTACTTGGCATGTTGTTAAACTTCTTCACGAAGTCAAGTGGTACAGGGCGGCACGTTTCAGGTTGATTTGAATTACGAGCAAGCGATAACAACTGATTGTTAAGGAAGAAAGCTCTATACTCATTTTTACTTTCATAATACTTCTTTAAATCTACATACTCTTTAATAACAATTCCCTGCGTGAAGAGTTTCCCGCGTAAATCAATGAACTCGGATATCCGTAATTCCATTTCTTTCGCTTTTACTGGTGTCTCAAAAAACTCTGGGAATCCCGTATCTTTGACAGATTTCACATAGTCTTTGATCATGAATTTCTTGAATCTGTTGTTTACAATATCCCAGTTTATTTTTTCGCCTTCTATAAAAACCATACTGTAAGGGGTGTATGGTCTTATATCGTGCTGTGTTGCTTGGGGATGTAAATGACAGGCATCATACTCGTTTGGGGTGTTAATCAACGAAATTCCTTTTTCATGTAAAGAATCGTATAACACCCTGTATTGTTCGGGGTTCAGCATCCAACCGCGATAAATGCAATCTCCGGTGTAATAATCGTTCGGATAGATTTGCAATGACTCGCCGGACACAAACGCGTCGTAATTATAAAATAAAACCTTAAACTGCGGTATTCTGCATACCGCCTCATACTCGCTAGCAAAGTCTGGTTCAACAATCCTAACATCAAAGTAGTCTGATGGTAATAAAACTATTACATTACCGTCCTCACCGAAAAATCTTCCCGATTCTATATAGTGCTTCATAGCATATCTGTTTGTATACGATAGTTGTTTTTTAATGAGTCTTTCAAACCTCATGACAAATTCGTCAAAATCATCCGGCTCCCCATTCTCCCCAACAAACTCCTTTTTACTACCGTCTTCCAATTCGACACTCAAGTTCCAGTAGAAACCATCGATACAGCGACCAACCCCATAATAGGGTTTCCACAGTAAAACCTTTTCTGCATACTTTCCAAACCTCTGTGCTTTATCTTGGGCGACGAGAAAAAAGCTTTCATAATATGGCAGTTTCCCAAACAAACGCACGCTTTGCGAAACGGATTGCTCATCTTTAAAGTTTGTTTTGTAAATAACTTTACCGGACGCAATCTCTATACTTACTTCACTGGTTAAAGCGTAGAGTGAGTTGTACCAAAACCTAATCTTATTTATCTTTAACATGGTCATATGAGTGTACTTAACTCCCTATCTATCGAACTGAGAACGCAAGCGTTTCTTTTTTTGAACGCATCAATAAAACAATGCTGCGAAACTATCTCGCAAGACGCTGAAAACCCTGATATAATCAGGGTTTTCGGACTGTTATGGTGGAGCATAGGGGATTCGAACCCCTGGCCTTTTGAATGCCATTCAAACGCGCTACCAACTGCGCCAATGCCCCGCGCAGAGAATTTAACATTCCCTGCGTATACTGTACCAAATTCCTTAAACGAATTCAAGAGGTTCAAATAATTGTTGTGCCAAACTTATAATAAAATCAGAGCGTTAAATAGCACACCCAGCGCGGGAAATGAGAGAAGAAGGCGACACCATATAATTGGTTTGGTGATTAATAGAAGAGGGCGCTGCCTCAATCAACAAAAAAAGGCTGTGTCTTATGTATCTCCCTCGGTACGTCTTCGCGAGCCTTTATCCACGAGCCATGTGTATGTTGTGGCGGTCTGTCGCGGCGCTCCAAGATTCACCTTTTATTATGTTTACGAATCACTCCTTCCCGTCTTTGCGAGCCGCCGAAGGCGGCGCGGCTATTCAGGGCGCTTATCTCTGTTGTTGTACAGTATATGAGAAGTGTGTTAGTAAAATGAAAAAATCTGGATCGCTTCGCCGTACACACGGCTCGCGAAGACGTACAATTGAGGTCTGTTTTTCCCGGCAATGTATTGTTCTTGCCCCATCTTTTTTCGCGTATTTCGCAGTTAAATCGTTTCCTTTTCCCGTCTTTGCGAGCCGCCGAAGGCGGCGTGGCAATCCAGGGCACTTATCTCTGTTGTTGTACAGTATATGAGAAGTGTGTTAGTAAGATGAAATAATCTGGATCGCCATGCCGTATACACGGCTCGCGAAGACGTACACTTGAGGTTTGTTTTTCCGGCAATGTATTGTTCTTGCCCCATCTTTTTTCGCGTATTTCGCAGTTAAATCGTTTCCTTTTCCCGTCTTTGCGAGCCGCCGAAGGCGGCGTGGCAATCCAGGGCACTTATCT
>WRFT01000108.1 GCA_009776385.1 Clostridia bacterium | reverse complement strand
GGTTAGAACCCGGACATACGAAGAAGGATAATTTAACCGCGAAATGCACGAAAAAACGAGAAAAGAACCCTGGATCGCCGCGCCACTCACGCGGCTCGCGAAGACGTGCCGAGGA
The DNA here is from genome assembly GCA_009776385.1 of Clostridia bacterium. GTDB lineage: Bacteria > Bacillota > Clostridia > Christensenellales > Aristaeellaceae > WRFT01. The sequence continues at coordinate 6,510 of WRFT01000108.1, read as the reverse complement.
GGATTGCATAGCCGGGAAATGTATGTGCAATGGAATACGTCATCGCGAACGAAGTGAAGCGATCCAGGTTTTGGCATTTATAAATATACTTCTCTTGCAGGTCGTTAAACAAAGAAAATAAGGACAATATGACGAAAAAGAACCCCGGATCGCCGCGCCGCTCACGCGGCTCGCGAAAACGTAATGGGGGAAGGTATACAGCGTCACTGCCCCATTGTTTAACGGGCCCGCCGGTGCTTTATTTTATAAACAAACTGACCCTTGCGGCCATTGTCCCGCAAACGGTATACTGGCGCCGTTCCTCCTGCAGGGCGGCAAGAAACCGATATCAAACAGATTGTGAAGGTGATTGAAATGTCCGAAAAGGCAAAAACGACCCAACTGCTGATGGAGTGGGCTATTAACAAAATTAAAACCGACTACCCCGACGACGTGGCGCTGCTGGTTGCCGTGGAAGGCGCGTCGGTCAATGAGGACGGGCACGGCGAACCGTTTGACTACTTTGTACCGGCGACGGAACGCGGCAATGAATTGGCGCAAACCTTTATCATAAACGGCGTGGGAAGCGATTTGTATCCGCGCTCATGGGAGCGTACCGAACGCACGGCCGCCTTGGAAGATCCGGCAACATTATGCCTGGGCGACGCGAAGATCCTTTACGCCCGCAGCAAGGAAGACGAGGAGCGGTTTGAAGCCATCAGGCAAACGCTGTTTCACAACCTGGCGGACCCCGCTTTTACCTACCGCAAAGCCCTGGAAAACATGGATGTGGCCATGGATTTGTACCGGACGATGCTGTTTGAGGAACGCGTCTGGCGGGTTCGATGCCTGGCAGGCTATATTTGCCGCTATGCGGCCACCGCCGTGGCATGTCTTAACGGAACCTACTGGCAAGCCTGGCATGACGGCTTGACGGACGCCATCAAGCACTGGAAAAACCTGCCCGACCGTTTCGCGGAGCATTATAAAGCCATTCTTAACGCGCCCGCCAAAGAGGCCTTGAGGCATGCGGCGCATGAACTGATTTCCTCCGCGCGGCAGTTTGTCGCCGGGTACAAGCCCGCCGATACTCAGCCACTGCCAAACTCGGATTATCAATGGCTTAAGGATTGGTATCAGGAGCTTCGCACCACGCTGAACCGGCTGTACTATTTTTGCGGTATCGGAGCATGCGACCCCGCGTTTATCGACGCTTGCAGCTTTCAGTACGAGGCAAGCATTATCGCCGAGGAGTTCGGCTTGGGTGAAATGGACGTGCTGGGCTGCTTTGACGCGAAGGACTTAACCCGGCTTGCCGGCCGCGCCGCGGAGCTGGAAAAAGGCATTGTGGACGTGATAGAAAGCAAAGGCGTTACCATAAGGCGTTTTGATACGGTTGAGGCTTTTATAGCCGATGCGAATAAGAAAACATAGTGGGGCAGGGCGCATGAAGTACCGTAACGCGTCGGAAATACTGCCGGATGAGCTGTTTAAAGCGCTGCAAAAATACGCGCCGGGCGAAATACTGTATGTGCCTTCCGATAAGGGCCGCAAAAAATGGGGGGCCGGTACGGGCGCGAGGCTGTATTACGCGCAAAGAAACGAGGAAATAAGGCACAAGTATTTTCACCAAAAGACGCCGATTGATACCCTAAGCCACGCATACGGCTTGTCGGATGAAACGGTAAGAAAAATACTGTACCGATAAGGGGTGTCCGCCGGGCTGTGTATACGGTTCGGCGGCGTTCTTGTGATGATATGACGGCATCGTGCATGGCGGCGCGATGCTGTTTTTATTTTCCGTTGAATTTCGGGTAAAATTATGGTACGATTTATGGGTAAGGAGTTGGTATCATGCCACAGATTTTGCCTGTTTCCGATTTAAAAAACTATGGTTCCGTGCTGAGCCACTGCGATGACGGCTCCCCAGTTTACCTGACCAAGAATGGCCGCGGTAAATATGTTGTGCAAAGCATGGCAGATTATGAAAAGCAAATGGCAACCATCCGTCTGCTGTCCGAGCTTGCTAAGGGCGTAGAATCACTTCGTAAAGAAGGCGGCTTGACGATAGACGAGGCATTTGCCGGCTTGGAAGGTTAATATGGCACATGTCACGTTAACATGTGAAGTGGTTCGGATTTTACATAGCCTGCAAGACGATATACAGGCGCTTTTTAAGTAAACACGTACGATTTTTCTTGAAATTTATCGGATAAATGTGCGTATTCTCTTTGAATAAGTCGGAAAAACGTGCGTTTTCTGTCTAAAAAAGCCAGATAAATGTGCGTCATTTCATTGTATTTCTTTGATTTATGTGTTACTCTGCCCCGGGAATCTTGAAAGGATGTTCATTGGCTTGAAGCGAAACGCATTACAAGAATTAATAGAATGGAAAAATCGCGAAGACCGCAAGCCGCTTGTGCTTAAAGGCGCCCGGCAAGTGGGCAAAACCTGGCTCATGCGCGAATTTGGGGCAAGTTGTTATACAAGCTTTGCCTATTTCAACTTCGACGAGGAGGATGAACTAAAGTCTATCTTTAGGACCAATAAAAACCCGAATCGCATTGTTGAGCTGCTTTCCCTTATTGCGGGGGTAAAGATTTTACCGGAAAAGACGCTTATTATTTTTGATGAAATTCAAGAATGCCCGGAAGCCCTGAACAGCTTAAAGTATTTTAAAGAAAAGGCAACCGCGTTTCATATTATCGCCGCGGGCAGCCTGCTTGGTACGCTGCTTTCGCAGCCAAAGTCTTATCCCGTCGGCATGATTAATTTGCTTGATTTAAATCCGCTTGCCTTTGACGAGTTTCTGGCCGCCACGGATGAGCCGTTATATGCTTATTATCAGAGCATTCACAAGGATGCGCCCATCGAGACAATATTCCATACCCGGCTGCTGGAAGCTTACAACAATTACCTTATTATAGGCGGCATGCCCGAATGTGTGGCATCATGGATAAGGCATAAAGACCCAAAACGGATTTCCCGAATACAGCAAGAGCTTGTTGCGGTATATGAAAACGACTTTTCCAAGCACAACGGAAAGGTTAACAGCGGGCGCATCCTGATGGTCTTTCGCAGCATCGTCTCTCAGCTTGCCAAACCTAATGAGAAGTTTATGTATGGCGCGGTTCGGGAGGGGGGCAGGGCCAGAGACTATGAGGAGGCCATAGAGTGGCTTGTATCTGCCGGTATACTCAACCGGGTTTATAACATCACCAAAATGGAGCATCCGCTCTCCGCGTTTGACAGGCTGGATTGTTTCAAACTGTTCGTGTTTGACACGGGGCTTTTAAAGAGTATGGCGGGGCTTGATAACAGCGCGATTTTGCTCAAAGCCGATTATCAGTTCAAGGGCCCGCTGACAGAAAACTATGTATTGCAGCAGCTGCGGGGGCAGTTTGATACAGCGCCGCGCTATTTTTCTACGGGCAGCGGGGAGATTGATTTTGTGCTGCAGCACGGAACGAAGATCATTCCTATAGAAGTTAAAAGCGGTGAAAACAAGTCCGCGCCATCCTTTAAACGATATATCAACGAAGCGGAACCTACGCACGCCATTCGATTTTCCAAACGCGGCTATATTCCAAACGGAAAAATCACGAATCTACCGCTTTATCTTGCCCGAAAGACGAAAGAACTGCTTTAAACAAAGGGCCGTCACACCGGATTTTATAATGCATTTTCTGATTACTGATGCATACAATGTGCTTAAAGCATGTGTTTCATAACCAGCTCGCCGTCCTTGATTTCACCGGTATGCTCAAAACCCAAGCTTAGGTACAGCGCCTCGGCGTTTTTGTTTTCGGGCACAAAACTGATATAAACAACGCTCGGCGGCGCGTCCTGCCTGATTATCTCCAGTAATTGTGTCATCGCCGCCCTGCCGTAGCCTTTTCCCTGGTATCGTTGGTCAATCATCAGACGGGCAATCTCCATTTGGTTATCGTCAGGGTCAATGCCGTACAGGATGAAGCCCACCATTTCGTCATCATGGTAGATAGCAAGCGGTGTATAGCTTGGATACACCTTCGCCTGCGCAAGCGAGTAGACGTTTGAGGCCACAAACTTCTTCTGGTCTTCCTTGACGGCCAAATGAATACATTCGTGCCAGTTAACCGGGGTAATTTCTTTTAAAGTAATCATTATCCACCTCGCAAAGCATCAGATTTATCGTAAATAGAAAGGCCGCTCTTCGAGCGGCTTGGTGGTCTGTACTGGACTCGAACCAGTGACCCCATCGATGTGAACGATGTGCTCTACCAACTGAGCCAACAGACCAAATACGGGAGGTTCGGGAGGAGATAACATGAAGACAGAGGGGTATAAACAGTAACCTTGATGGCTTGCTTCCGATGGCTGAGTATACCACGCGGCCGCAATACCCGTCAAGCGATATGGAGGGCACGAAGGGGAGTTGCAGGAAGGTTGAACGAATAGAGAATGGAGTTTGGAGCGTGACGGGGGAGGATGATGAACCGAGGGATAGTGCTTTGATGATACATGCCAATACCATAGCACACGTCTTCGCGAGCCGTGTATACGGCGTGGCGATCCGGGTTTTGACATTTGAAATTACGCTTTTATGCAGATTATATTGACAAGGTAAGGAACGCTGGATCGCCACGCTGCCGCCGGCAGCTCGCGAAGAAAGACTTGCCTAAAGTAACGCATTATCACGCGGCTCGCAAAGACGGGACGGTACAAGGTTGGAGTGAAGAGTGGTTAGTGGTCAGTGGTCAGTGATTAGTGGAGAGTTGAAGGACAATCGAGATTACCGCAGACCGCCACCCCGCGCCGGCATCGACATTTGTACCCGCATGCGTTAAAATTCACCGTGAAAGGCAGGTGGTATGCGGTGTCCATCATGGAACTCAAGGCGGTATCCTATGCCTTTGACGGCGGGGATGATTTTATACGCGATATCAACGCCGTCATCGACAAGGGGAAACTAACCTGCCTGATTGGGCCGAACGGATCCGGAAAAACCACGCTGATGCGCCTAATGGCGCGTTTGATAACGCCTTCACGGGGCGGCATCACATTGGATGAAAGGCCGCTGAAGGATTATTCCGGTACGGAACTGGCGCGCAGAATGGCTTTTGTGCCGCAAAAGACGGCGCCCGCGTTTGATATGACGGTGCTGACCTATGTGTTGACGGGCAGAACACCTTTTCTGGGACCCCTATCCTCCGAGAGCAAGGCGGACGCCGATATCGCACTGGAGGCGCTGGAAAGCGTAGGCATTCTGCCGCTTGCGGACAGGGACTTAGATACCTTATCCGGCGGTGAAACGCAGCGCGCCATGATGGCCAAGGCTATTTGCCAGACGCCGGAACTCATGCTGCTGGACGAGCCGGTATCGAGTTTGGATATCGCGCACAGCCTGGATGTGATGTCCTTGTTAAGGCGTTTGGTGGATGGACAGGGCAAGACGGCATTGGTCGTCATGCATGATTTGACGCTGGCCGCGCATTTTGCTGACAAACTGTTTGTGATGCATCACGGCCGCCTCGTTCTGGCGGGTGAATCCGGGGCCGTTATCCGCGACGACAGCTTGGAGGATATCTACAACACGCCGCTTAAACTCATCCGGGACGGGGACGCGCACTATGTGTGCGCGGCTTTACCGCCCCGTAAGCCGTAAAGCGTCACGCGCGTAACCCTATGCCGGATAACGCAGGGTAAAAACCTTAAAAGGAGTCGTTTATTTGTATACATTCAAAGACCTAATCACCCATTTAGAGGCGCTGCGCATCAACCCTTTTGGGACTTTATTGGTTCATCTTTCCAACAAGGCCATCGGGGAGGTGGAAGGCCGCGCGGATACCGTGCTTGACGCGTTGACCGCGTACATGCGCCCGGGCTTGCTGGTGCTGCCCAGCCATACATGGAACAATGTGGGCGTTGAGAACCCCGTGATGGACGTTTTACACACCCCTACCTGCGTGGGGGTTTTAACGGAGCTGTTCCGCAAAAGGCCGGGTGTTTACCGCTCACTGCACCCCACGCATTCTTTGGCGGCGCTGGGCGCGGACGCGGAGGCGTTTATCTGCGGGGAAGAGCTGATTCAAACGCCCTGCGGCAAGGGCGGCACCTATTACAAACTGTGGGAACGGGACGCGCAAATTTTGCTCATCGGCGTTAACTTTACCAGAAGCACCTTCATACACGGCATTGAGGAATGGGATCACGCGCATGGGACGCTGTCGCAGACAAAGACGGATATGTACGTCATTCCGCCTCAGGGCGGCAGGCTGTACACGCCGCAGTACCGCCACTGCGCCCCGTTAGGGTCGGAAACCTTTGGCAAGCTGGAAGCGCCCGCGCTGCGGGAGGGCATTTTAACCATCGGCCGATTCGGGGACGCCGCCGCACGCGTGACGGGCGCCGCCGCCCTGCGCGGCATGACCGCGGGTTTACTGAAGGCCGACGCGCGCTATTTACTGAAATACTGAAACAAAACCAATGCATTGGCATAATTGATATACCTGTTTCAATAGTGTATGATGTGCCGTAACCGGTCGCCGT
>WRFT01000107.1 GCA_009776385.1 Clostridia bacterium | reverse complement strand
TTCCCATATTAAGCGTTATCAGTGAATAGAACGACACGAATATAAACCAGAAGGAGCATGCGCCGCTTATTCTCCAATTATTATCCTGCACGGATATTTCATGGAGGCGTTTGCTCTGCTTGTTATCTTGCGTGATATCTAGTACAATGGACGAGCAGTTCGTACTCAAAGAAAGGGAGAAACATCAATGAAAAAGGTCCTTACTCTTTCGCTTCTTATGCTCTTGACACTTACCTTGTGCGGATGCGCTTTGGTGGAAAAGGATGTTCAGGTTGATATGGCTACCGTAGTTATATCCATAGGCGATATTGCCTACACAAAAGCGAATGTGATGAACGTCGCGGATAGCATAGCCTATGAGTTTTACTCCTATTACGGGAATTATTACGGGGAAGTCACGGCAAAGATGTTTTATGACACAGCCGTAGAGGAATTGCGCCGGGAAGCATTGGAAGAATACATGATTCAGCTGCTCGGTATCGATCAGTTGACAGAGGAAGAACAGCTTGAATTAGATAAACAAATCGCCGATGATAAACAGCAGGAACTGGATTTGATTAAGCTTTACTACTTTAGCGGTTCCGAACTTGAAGGCGAAGAAATGGATGCTGCCGTATACGATTTGTATACCGCCATGGGTTATACCGATGAAGCGGTGGCTAAGGCTTCCACGCGGACTTATTTAAAAAGCAAATTGAACGCGATGATAACAGATCCCGTGACCGTATCAGAAGAAGAAGCACGCTTAAACTTTGACGAACTCGTCGCCTCCGCGCAAGCCGATTATGCATCTAATCTTTCCTCTTTCGGTTTGTCCTATAACGCCGGTTCACAGATTTACTATGTCCCCGCCGGATACCGCTATATCAAGAACCTGCTCGTTCAGTTTACAGAACAAGATAAAGCGGTTATTTCCGATTTGCAAACACAGATCACCCAAAAGGAAACGCTTATACAATCATTGGGAAACAGTATTGCCGAGTATGACGCGTTTGAAGACTCGGAAATGGATGCGGATATGACAGCCGCGCTTGCCGCTTTGCACGTGGATTTAACCGGTGCACAAGCGGAGAGGGACGCTTTAAACGATGCATTGTCCAGCGCACAGGAATCCGCTTACGCGGCCATAGCCGATACGATAACCGTTATTCGTGAAAGAATCGCGGACGGTGATGATTTAGACACCCTGATGGCAGAGTTTGGCAAGGATTTAAATACTGTTAACAACTCAACCGGATATGCCATATGCAATGATTTTACCGGAAAGAACAGCGTTATGGTGGAGATGGCTATGGCTCTGACAGCGCCGGGTGAAATAACGCAGGCGGACATCCGTGTATCCGACGGTATCCAAATACTGGCCTATACGGGTGATATTCAAGAAGGAGCCGTCGATTTTGACACAGTAAAGGATTTGGACGATGTAACACAATTAACTCAAAAGAAAAGTGAAGCGTATACAGCTCAACTGGAGACATGGAGTCAAGAGCATATTGTTAAAGTAGACACACGCCCATTAAAAGACTGATAACGGTAAACGGTCAAAGAAGCATTGAAGGAGATGCCGACACATCTCCTTACGTAAGGTGAGAACCATATGAAACTGGGTGTTATCGGATTACCGAATGTTGGTAAGAGCACGCTTTTTAACGCGCTGACCAAAGCGGGAGCGCAAGCGGCCAATTATCCCTTTTGCACTATAGAACCCAATACAGGCATCGTTCCGGTTCCGGATGATAGGTTGTATGCGCTTGCATCTGTTTATCATCCAAAAAAAGTAGTGCCGGCCTCTGTCGAGTTCGTTGATATCGCGGGTCTGGTCAAGGGTGCAAGCCATGGTGAAGGGCTGGGTAACAGGTTTTTATCGCATGTCAGGGAAGTCGATGCCATCATCCATGTCGTGCGCTGCTATCATGATGAAAATGTGACACATGTTGAAGGCTCCATCCAACCCTTAAGAGACATTGAAATTATCAACCTCGAGCTGATTTACGCCGATTTAGATGTCCTTCAACGCAGGCGGGATAAGGCTGAAAAGATGCTCAAATCCGGAGAGAAGCGGTACGCGGAAGAGATTACGTTAACCGATAAACTGATAGCGCATTTAAACAACGGGTACCCGGCCAGATCACTTGTAGTAACCGATTTGGAACGCACGACTCTGGAATCATGGTTTTTATTGACAGAAAAACCGGTTATTTATGCCGCAAACATTTCCGAAGCGGAAATGGACGGATCGGCGCCTCCAAACACATTTATTCAAGAAATTACAGAACATGCCCGCAAGGAAAACTCGGAAACATTTGTCATTAGCGCTAAGATTGAAGCGGATATGGCCTTGATGGACGCATCCGAAAGGAATGAGTTTTTTACCTATCTGGGGCTTGAAAAAAGCGGATTGGATCGTTTGATTAGCGCCAGTTACAGACTGCTCGGATTAATTTCTTTCATGACCGTCGGACCTGATGAATGCCGCGCATGGACGATAAAAGCAGGAACGAAAGCCCCGCAAGCCGCCGGGAAAATACACACCGACTTTGAAAAAGGCTTCATCAGAGCTGAGGTGGTTCCATTTGATGTTTTTATCCAAGAAGGAAGTATGACGGCTTGTAAAGAGAAGGGGCTAGTACATTCCGAAGGCAAAGAGTACGTTATGAAGGACGGAGATATCGCGTTAATTCGCTTTAATGTATGATAACATGGCATTAAGTCGCATTCGATACCTGTTTTCTCGCCTGGCGAAGACGAATTATAATAAAATGACAGAAACACTACGGGTTCTTAAACCGGAATCCGGGCGGAATCGTGTGTGGCTGTTGCTGGATATGATTTGGTGCGCTCTTTTATACAATGCCGGTTATACGGATTACAGAATCGCAAAAATGTATCATTTAAACCGAAAACAACGCCAAACGGTTATTACGCGCGGCATTTCCAACCGTATTGTCGCCCGTATGAACGATAAGGCCTATTGGCATGTGTTTGATAATAAAGCGGAGTTCAATACATGTTTTAGTGAGCATATCGGCAGAGAATGGATGGCTGTTAATACCGATACAACTGCTGAACAGTTAAGCCTTTTTTTAAGCCGCCATGATCGCGTTATTGTAAAACCAATAGAAGGATCCAGCGGTATCGGAATACAATCCTATTGTTCCACGGATTGGGAAATGAATGTGCCCGCATTCCTTGAGCGATTACACCAAAACGGAGATTGCATCGTTGAGGAGGTTTTAATTCAACATCCCGCGTTGCAAGCGTTATGTCCTTCCTCTGTGAACACTGTACGCATCGCTACGCTACTTGGCGATAAAAAGCAAGGCGTTGTATATGCGTTTTTACGTATCGGAAACGGACAAATCGTCGATAATGTCGATTGCGGGGGTATGGCGGCACGGGTAGATTTAACAACCGGTACGCTATTGACGGTAGGCGCCGACAAACAAGGCCGTGTCTTTCAGCACCATCCAATAACGCATCAAGCGATAACCGGCTTTACCATACCGCACTGGAACGCGTGTATCCAATTGTGTGAAGACGCTTCAAAGGTCATCCCGCAGATGCGGTTCATTGCCTGGGATGTAGCCGTTACAGCCGAGAGGCCTGTTTTTATCGAAGGGAACTCATTCCCCAGTCATGCGGTTCCTCAGTTCGCCGCCCATTACCCGGATGGCATGGGCATTTTGACTGAATTTAAACAGTTTATAGATATTCCGTAACCGCCGTATAAATTAAAATATATAGCTTGCGTTCTATATGAATACGGTATTAATCGGTCACCTTTATGTCGGAGACGGAGAGGTTTCCGGTGTGGGTATCACGACAGGTGTTGGTTGGGGAGTCGGCGGCGGTGTGGGTGTTGCGAGCTCTTTTTCGTACAATTTTTCCTGGGTCAGTTTTCCCGCAACACCGTCTGCCTTTAGCCCGTTATCTTTTTGATATGCTTTGACCGCTTCCTTAGTACCTGAATAATATCCGCCGGTAACGCTTCCGTGATAATACCCCAATTCTTTTAACTTCATTTGCAGCCAAAAAACATCTTCACCGACCACACCCGTGTTTAAGTTTCTGGTAATCTGAGGCGGGACGCCTCCTGATATATAAACAGGTTTCGGTGTAGGTTGAGGCGTACTTCGTGGAAGCATGTTACTGCGATTGAGCGGCGGCGGAAGCAGCGACTTGTTTAGTTCCTCATCCCGGGGTAGTTTTTCGGTTATCGTCACGACGGTGCCTTTACCAACATTTTCGTAAACCCATAACGCGTCGCTTACCAGCAACCGAATGCATCCGTGCGAGGCACGGGAACCAAGGGCATTATAAGAACCGATGCTTAGGGCCATGGTGTTCACGCTGTTATAAATGACCGAATGAAAAGCAATGGATTTGTTAATGCGTGTCCAGTATTGCGCATGAGAACCGTATGCGGGAAAATAGCACCAGCGCGCGGTGCGTCCGTCTAAAACCCAATCGCCAACATCACTCGGCGTTGCTTTTTTTCCCGTAGAGCAAATCATCTGCCTGACAACAACATTATGCTTCCCTTCCTCATTCAACCCGTATACCGTGACAATTTGGTTGTTGACATCCACTGTCATAGAATAAGGTATGGGCGTCGGCATCGGTGTTGGACGGGGTGTGGATTTTACGCTGACGACTTCCGCGTCATTAAACAACGCATTCCATGTATCCGTCCCGGTAACACCATCTGAAACCAACCCGTTATACTTTTGAAAACGCTTCACCGCGTCGGTGGTCTGATTTAAGTAGTTACCGGAAATAGGGCCCGAATAAAACCCCAATTCTGTTAAACGCGTTTGGACATCCTTGACTATCTTACCCGTGCTGCCTCGTTGGAGTTTTTTTTGATAGTTTTTATTAAGCACCTCAAAATCAATTGCCTCGCCGTCTCCGGCTACCACTACCTCTTCATCTCCCGAGTAGATGACCGTAGGCGAGGGTGAAGCCGCAGGGCTTGCGTCCTTCGCCTGCGCATACGAACTATATAAAAGCTCCTGCGTAGCGATATCCGCGCGGCCCGTTGAGGATAAACCATGTCTTTTTTGAAACGTACCGATGGCTGAAGTCGATCCATCAAGATAGTTCCCGCTGATTTTTCCATTGTAGTACTTCAGTTCGATAAGCCTTGTTTGAAGCGCCTTTACATCCTCGCCGGATGAACCATATGCTAACTCCCGATACTTTGCAGTTGACAAGGTTTGCTGCGTCAACTCATCGGCTACACCCGTGACCGCCAGACGATAATCCTTTTGAAAGACGCGAATCGCTTCGCGAGTACCCTCGCGGTATAAGCCTGACAGGTTACCGCGATAATACCCCAGTTCCTGAAGCCGTGTCTGCAGGAAGAGAACGTCTTCACCCTCCGCTCCGTACTGAAGCACCCTTTGAATGACAGATGAATGGATGTTCGCCGTTTCAGGCAACCCTGAATCCATCCCATCATCTGATACCAAATGCGTTTCATTCTCTGACAAAGCCATTACAGAACTTGCAAAAAGAACCAAACTTATAAGAAGCAGTAATATCTTTTTTTTCCTCAATGATGCACCTACTCTCAGTTCCATGATATTATGACAGTATTGTATACGAACTGTAACACCTTTGACAAGTAGTATGCATGATTTTATATATTGCATATGTGTTTACTATGTTTTTCCGAAAATGGCGTGTTTTCTTACTTTTTTCGTATTGACAACCCATTTTCCATCATGTACTATGTAAAAATTCATTACGGAATGCTCTGTTTAAAGCGTAATGAAAAGACGAAAGGTAGAAAATGGAACGCATGAATGATGATACCGGAGCCGTACGGATTCCCGTAATCCAGGTCGAGCGGCTAAAAAAAATATATCATATAGCGGATGGTGATGTGATAGCGCTTGACGGTATCAGCCTGACCATTCACAAAGGAGATATATATGGTATCATCGGGCTTAGCGGCGCCGGGAAGAGCACGCTGATTCGCTGTATCAACCGGCTCGATGTTCCTACTGAGGGCACTGTCTGTGTCGGCGGCATGAACATCCTGACGATGAGCCAAAAAGAGTTACGCGATACACGGAAAAAAGTAAGCATGATTTTTCAACAGTTTAACCTTTTAATGCAAAAAACGGTATTAAAAAACGTGCGATACCCGCTGGAGATTACGGGTATCCGGGGTGTCAAAGCCGACCGGCGCGCCATGGAACTGCTGAAGATTGTCGGCCTTGAGGATAAGGCAAACGTCTACCCCTCTCAATTATCGGGCGGCCAAAAGCAGCGTGTCGCTATCGCCAGAGCCTTAGCCTCCGATCCGAATGTGCTTTTATGTGATGAGGCAACCTCCTCTCTTGATCCGATGACGACGCAATCCATCCTCGGTTTACTTCAGCAAATCAACCGTAACTTAGGCATAACAATCGTCGTCATCACGCATGAGATGGCGGTTATCCGCCAAATATGCACGCATGTGGCTATTTTGGATAACGGGCGCATCGTTGAGGAAGGTAAAGTAGATGACGTCTTTTTGCACACAAAGTCTAACGCGGGAAAGCGCCTTTTCGGCGTCATCACTCCGGAACAAGAAACACTGGCACTTCGCTTACCGGCTGTTCGCGTTGTTTTTGACGGAAGCCGG
>WRFT01000106.1 GCA_009776385.1 Clostridia bacterium | reverse complement strand
TGACATAAAAAGCATACCGGAAGTTTCCATCAAGGATTTTTCTGCCATGACGATGCGGGTTGCTCGCGTACTGGCATGCGAAAAGGTGAAGAAAAGCGATAAGCTGCTTAAATTGTCATTATCGCTGGGTGATGAAACACGTACGGTTGTCAGTGGGATAGCGCGCTGCTACACAGTAGAGGAAATGGTTGGCAAGCAAGTCGTTCTGCTTGCTAACTTAAAACCGGCAATGATATGCGGGATACAATCACAAGGCATGATTCTCAGCGCGGAGGATGCGCAAAGCAAGGCACTCAAATTAATCGTCCCGGAACCCGGTATGAGTGACGGCGCTGTAATAGGGTAAATGGTGAGGCTTTTTGATACGCACTGCCACCTTAATGATCCGCAGTTTGACGTAGACAGGGGTCAGGTCATCTCCGGATTGAAGGATCATGGCGTCGTTGCCGCACTCGTAGCGGGATCGGACATGCCCTCATCAAGGCTGGCCGCGGCTTTATCGGCTGAAAACGCCATGCTGTATGCCGCCGTGGGCATTCATCCCCACGAAGCGGCGTCCTTTCATCACGACAATCTGGATGAGCTAAGCCTTCTGGTTCATCATAAACGTGTCGCTGCCATTGGTGAAATCGGGTTAGATTATTACTACGACCATTCCGAAAGGCCTGTCCAACGCGATGTGTTTATGCGGCAGTTAGAGTTGGCGTATTCATTTTCCATACCGGTAATCTGCCATGTTCGCAGCGCGCATGATGATATCATTAACCTGATGGGAAGCAGAAAAGGCAAGCTGCCTTCCGGCGTGATACATTGTTTTTCGGGTAATACACTACAGGCAAGCCGATATTTAGATATGGGGTTTTATATTTCTTTCGCGGGTCCTCTGACATATAAAAACGCGGTGGGACAGCGTGAAGTGGCGGCATATGTCCCTTATAATAGAATTTTAGCGGAAACGGACGCGCCCTATCTATCGCCGGTGCCGTTACGGGGCAGACGCAATGAACCTGCGCATGTATCCTATATCATTAAAAAGATGGCGGAAGTCAAGTGTATGGATGAGGAGCAATTAGCCGAAACCCTTATTCAAAACGCCTGCAAAGTATTTTGCATACCATTACTCTAGCTTAAAAAACTAAACCATTCATAAACAGGAGGCGTGTGCTCCGTTATGACAAATGATAGTTATATTTGTGTGGTCGGCGCGGCTAATGTTGATATCATCGGAATACCCGACGGCCGGTTTAACGCGGGTGATTCAAATCCCGGAACGGTAATGGTATCTCCGGGTGGTGTTGGGCGAAACATTGCCGCGATAATTGCCAAACTGTCATATCCGGTAAAGCTCATAACAGTGCTGGGTGATGACGCGTATGCGCAAATGATTCAAGAAGCCTGTATGGATGCATGTGTGGATATGACGTATTCCATTACAGTTAAAAACGCGCGTACATCGTCTTATCTGTGTGTCAATGATCAAAACGGCGATGTGCGCGCTGCTGTTTCCGATATGCGGCTATGTGACGCCGTAACCCCTCATGTGCTGCGGGACAGGCTTGATGTGATGAATGCGGCAAAGTTATTGGTTTTAGACGCGAATCTGCCATCGCAATCCATTGGCTTTATTGCCCTGCATGTAAAGGCGCCCATCTTCTTTGATCCTGTTTCCCGCCCAAAAGCATTAAAAGCGCGGGAATGGTTAAACCGGTTTTCCCTCCTGAAACCCAATCGAATGGAAGCGGAATCTTTATTAAACAGAACGCTTCGGACGAGGGAGGATGAGGCTGCCGCGGCGCGTGATCTTTGTCTGGCCGGTGTTTCCAATGTGATGTTGTCTTTAGGCAGCGACGGGGCGTATTATGATAATGGGTATCACGCGGGTAGGCTCATGCGCTTTCCCGGGACTGTGCGTAATACAAACGGATGCGGCGACGCGTTTTCAGCCGCTGCCGCCGTTGGTTATGCAATGGGGGAGGGCATCGAGACATTCACAAAAATGGGGTTGGCTGCCGCCTGTATTTGCGCGGAATCGGATAAAACCATGCCGGATAGTTTATGCATAGGGCAGCTAAAAGAAAGAATGGAGCGGAAGTAAGGTGTATGATTTATACTTGGATGTTACCGATGAAATACGTTCGGCTTTATCAAAGCGCGTACCCGTTGTCGCGTTGGAATCCACCATTATCGCGCATGGCATGCCGTATCCCCAAAATGTTGAAACAGCGCTTCACACCGAAAGTATCATTCGTCAAGCGGGAGGCATACCGGCAACAATCGCCATTCTTAAGGGTAAAATAAAGGTTGGCTTAAGCGCTGATGATATTGAATATCTGGGCAAAAAAGGGTTAGCTGTCATCAAAGCGAGCAGGCGGGATGTTCCTGTCTTGCTGGCCGGGCGTGAAGACGGCGCCACGACGGTGTCAGCCACCATGATAGGCGCGTCCATGGCCGGCATATCCGTATTCGTGACGGGCGGTATCGGCGGAGTTCATCGCGGTGCCGAGTCAACAATGGATATTTCAGCGGATTTGCAAGAACTGGCGCATACGCGTATGGCGGTTGTGTGCGCGGGGCCTAAATCAATCTTAGATATCGGACGAACACTGGAATATTTAGAAACAATGGGCATACCCGTTATCGGTTATCAAACAAATGATCTTCCCGCGTTTTATTCAAGGTCGTCCGGGTTCCCCGTAGACTATCGAGCGGATAAACCGGAAGACATCGCTAAGATAATCAAGGCACAACAAGCCTGTGATTATCAAAGCGGCTTATTGGTGGTCAATCCCATACCGGAAAGGGACGCTTCCGGGCTGTTTGATTTTGAGCAATGCGTGCAGGATGCCATTTTAGAATGCACGCGTTTGGGCATTCACGGCAAGCGTATCACCCCGTTCTTGCTGGATAAAATTAAGGAACTTTCAGGAGGCGAGAGCCTTAAAGCCAACATATGTCTTGTTTATAATAACGCGGTGCTCGGCGCGGATATTGCCAAGGCCTTATGCCGGTTATAAGCGGTTGCGGTTATCCCGGGGCGCATAAAAAACGCCTGTTTGATGGCATTGAATGGAGCCGCTCGTTATATCTTTTAATCTGACCATTACTTCCGGCGTATCCTGTTGGCCAATGCATAACATAAAACGGACATTCTCCGTGAAGACAGGCGCTTCTAAGCGTACGGGCATGGTTTCCAGTAAGCGGCGCGTCCTATCCCACATAGGATAAGGAACGGTACATTCCCATTGTTCGCATAACTCCATGCAAATAATCCCGGCTGCATCGGCTGCTGACGCGCACGAACGCGTATAAGCGCGGATGAGACCGCTCTTGCCGAGGGGTATTCCGCCGTAATACCGGGTGACAACCGCGCATGTGTTTGTGAGTTCTTTTTGCTTTAAAACGTTTAAAATAGGCAGCCCGGCCGTTCCGGAGGGCTCCCCGTCGTCAGTGAAACGGGATAAAGGACTCTCCCGGTTGAAGATATAAGCATAACAATAATGCGACGCCTCGATATATTTTTGGCGGATACGCGCAATAAAAGAAAGGGCGTCCTCTTCCGACAAACAGGGAGCGGCGCTGCCGATAAAACAGCTTTTCTGCGTGGTATACGTCACATGTGCTTCTTCGTGAACGGTAAGGTACGTATCGGTCATTTCAACAAACGGATGCGGCAGAAACTTTTCTTCCCTTTCCGTAGTACCATGTCTCCTCGTTCTAAATCGTCTTCCGTGACACGTGTATCCGGGTCTAAAACCTTATCATCACCAAGAAAAACCGCGCCGCATTGAACCATCTTTCGCGCTTCGCTTTTACTTGAGCATAACCCGCAAAGCATCAGCAATGTCGTCAGCCTGTTATCCTCCAAAAAAACAGAAAGCGGCCATTGATACGATGGCGTATTCTCCGATAACGTGTTCCCGCCAAACAGAGCCTGCGAGGCTTCTTGCGCTTTGCTTGCCGCTTCAGAACCGTGAATGAGGCTTGTGACCTCATAAGCCAATATCTGCTTGGCTTCATTAATGGCCTGATCCTTGAGTGAACCTAATCTGCGCACCTCGTCCATAGGCATAAAGGTTAATAATGCGAGGAACTTGCCCACATCGCTATCCGGGATGTTACGCCAGTATTGGTAAAACTCATAGGGAGATGTGCGGTTCGGGTCCAGCCATAACGCGCCTTTTTCCGTTTTTCCCATTTTTTTGCCGTCACTCATCGTAATGAGCTTCCAAGTTAAAGCGAACGCGTCTTCATTCTTCTTGCGGCGGATTAAATCAGCGCCGGCCAGTATGTTGCTCCACTGGTCATCGCCGCCCAGTTGAAGGCGGCACCCATGCTGTTCAAAGAGATGCAGGAAATCATACCCCTGCATAACCATGTAATTAAATTCCAAAAAAGTCAGCCCTTTTTCCATGCGCTGTTTGTAGCATTCCGCCGCTAACATGCGGTTTACGGAAAAAACAGAACCGATATCACGCAAAAACTCGACGTAGTTTAGTTTTAATAACCAGTCACCGTTATTCAGCATAAGCGCTTTTCCATCGGAAAAATCCAGAAATCGTGCGAGCTGCTGCTTAATGGCCTCCATATTCCGCATAATGGTTTCTTGTGTCAGCATCTGCCTTAGATCCGTTTTACCGCTGGGGTCGCCCACCATGGCGGTGCCTCCGCCGCCCAGCGCAATGGGGCGGTGGCCGGCTCTCTGTAAATGTGTCATGGCCATGACAGGTATAAAATGACCGACGTGGAGGCTGTCAGCGGTAGGGTCGAAACCCACATAAAACGTCATGGACTCCGATTCTAACCGCTTGTGTAAATCCTCTTTAAACGTCGTTTGCGCGATAAAACCGCGCTCTTCCAGGATATCCAGTACATTCATGGTATCATTCGCCTCCTAAATCAATGATAGCTTGTTTCAATATTCGCATCCCGGTATGGATGGTGTCAATGGTACTGTTTGAAAAATTCAGCCTCATCGTATCATGATGCCCGCCATCCGGGTAGAAAGGCGTGCCCGGTACAAATGCGACATTTCGTTCGATGCATATTTCTAAAAGTTTTTGGGCGTTTAGGTCGTTTGGCAGGGTGACAAAGATAAACAAACCGCCTTCAGGAACGGTGTAACGGGTACCTTCCGGAAAACCGCTTAACTCCTGCAGCATGGCATCTAACTGCAGGCGATACGCGCCGCAAATGGTTTTAATATGTTCGGGCAGCGCGTTTTCGCGCAGATACAAATCAACAATTGCTTGCGTTAAATTAGGAGAATGTACGTCCGCCGATTGCTTGCCGATCGTACACTTTCGTATGATGGCCTCGTTCGCTGTCAGATAGCCTACACGTATACCCGGTGATATTATTTTAGAAAAACTACCTAAATATGCCGTGTGCCCGGTGGTATCAAACGTCTTGATGGCCGGTAAGGTCTGCCCGGCATACCTTAAATCTCGGTAAGGATCATCCTCGGCTAAAACAAACTGATACTCAGAAGCCATTTCTGCCAAACACTTTCTCCTGTCCAATGCCAGCGTACGCCCGGTAGGATTCTGGAAAGTAGGGATAACATACACCATTTTTGGATGATGCTTTCGAACCGCCTCTTCTAAGTCAGCCGTTATAACACCATGCGCATCGCTTTCGATAGGTACTATATTGGCTTGATACAAACGCATGCATTGAATATTGCCCAAAAAAGTGGGGTTTTCCACAAGAATGGTATCACCGGGATCGATGAGCGCCTTAAGCAGCAAGTCCATAGCCTGCGAAGACCCGGCGACAGGCAGTATCTCCTTTCGAGATGCTTGAATGGTTAAGTGTTCGTTTAAATAACGCTCAAGGCTGTCTAAAAAAGGAGCATATCCTTCCGTCGCGCCGTATTGCAAAACGTTTTTTCCATCCCGTAACAACGCTTTTTGAGTGTACTCAAGCACAACATCCTCCCTTAGCGCCGCGGGCGACGGGTTTCCTCCCGCAAAAGATATCATTCCGGGTTTGGAAATAAAACGCAAAATCTCCCTAATAGCGCTGCCTGTAATGCCGTCGAAACGTTTTGCGAATGGTATGGGCATCATTGACGACCTCCTTCCGGTTATCAGGGTATTAAAAAACCCTCCGTGAGCATTTCAACGGAAGGCGGACAAGCCGCGGTACCACTTCCCTTCAGCCAGCCCTCGCGGACGGACCCTCGGTGAGAACGGGACGAATGCCCCGCTTTCATACGCTGTAACCGGCGTACCGGGGATGCCTACTACCGCTTCGACATCCGGCTCAAGGATGTATTCACCAAAACATCTGCTGTTTTCTTGCACCAAACGAAAACTCTCTTAAAACAGTTAAATTGGCTACTTTTTCCCGTCACTGCCTTGATTAACAGCCTCATTGTAAGAAATTGAACACGGAGTGTCAAGGGATGCATGGCATCATAATAATACGACGTTAAGACGCTTATGGACAAATACCTTCTATTGGGTTATGATTATATTCAATGCTGGGAAGGGTGTATAATTGATCTGTGAGAATGTGTAACGCATGCCCGCGCACTGGTTTAATATTGCATCCGAGTGTTTTTATATGCCGGAAGACTTAAACCTGATTCGCTTACTTGCGCCTGACCTTTATGAGGAATTGCTGCTGCGGGCGCTACTGCTTGGGCGTGTTGCGGCATT
>WRFT01000105.1 GCA_009776385.1 Clostridia bacterium | reverse complement strand
TCGCCGCCCCATTGGTTATCGGGTGGCGGTAAACTATAGTCCTTGCTTTGAGGGGGCGTGTGAAGCGGTTCGGATGTTTGGCAGAAACCTAAAAGCGTCGCCTCGTCCACTTGCTCAAAGATGCGCTCGTGGAGCATGGCAGCCATCCGTTCTAATTTAACCAGGGTTTGGCGCAGCGCTTGGTTGGTAATCATAATGATATCTCTTCCGTTTGTTCCGTATTCGCGCCGGGTATCGCACAAGTGGTGGCGCCCGTAACAAGGTGAGTCGGCACCACAATTTGACGCGCCTGCGATAGCGGCGCATGAAGGCCCTCCAGCAGTAACGACGCGGTATGCTGGCCGACCTGTTCCATATTTTGCTGTACCGTGGTAATGCCCCCGGGCAGCATGCCCGCCCATTCGGAATTGTCAAAACCGCATATGCTTAACTGTTCGGGCACGCGCACGCGCATTTCGCGGCAGGCTACGGTTAGCTCATATGCCAGTTGGTCGTGTTCGCACAGTATGGCGGTAACACCCTGTGCAAGCAATGCGCGTGCCGTAGCGTGCACCTGCGTGGGGGAACCGTCCGCGCCGGGGGCTCGCCGGAAATCTTCGGTAAGCGCGGTGACAATCAAATCCGCGTCCACCGTCAGCCCCGCACGATGCAACGAAAGAACATAACCGTCCAACCGGTCGCCTAGCGTACGGCGGGCATCGGGGGAAAGGCCGGCTACGTAAGCGATGCGCCGGTGCCCCAAAGCGAGCAGGTACTCCATTAGCTGCACGCTGCCGCCGTAATTATCGCTGGATACCGAACTGATGTAACGGCTGGGGCTGGGCAGGTCGATCAGCACCACTGACTTGCCCTGGAATATCAAATGGTTCAGAAGATTTAAATGGATATCGGCGGTCTTGGGGTAATAAGCGACTCCCGCGATATCGGAACGGATGAGCTGGTTTAAAAAGGTTCGCCCTCGCGTGTTGGCTTCGTCTTCCGTAATGTAAATAGAAGCCGCGTAACCGGCGCGCAGCAGCGCCGTGTTCGCCGCTTGAAAGGCGGCTTTTAAACCGGAATGATGGAGACTGAACGGAAAAATAAACGCGAATAATTTTGAAGTACTGCTTGAGGCGCTGTTGACGGTATGGATGGGAGGTTGTTTTCGTTGATAGACATCTCTTGATACAAAACTGCCGACGCCGCGCTTGCGGTATAAAATGCCGCGGTTTTCCAACTCCGTCATCGCCCGGCGCGCGGTGATACGGCTGACGCCGTGTTTCTCCATCAGTTTGTTTTCGGTGCAAATTGGCTGGTTGAATGAAAACTCACCCTCGTCGATTTGGGTGAGGATATCGTCGATCATCACTTGATAAAGGGGGCTCGGCTTACCTGGGGCCGGCGTTAGCATGGCGGTCACCATCCCCGTGATCGAATGCTCTCGGTTGCTCCTGCTTTATTATAGACATAACCCATCTGTTTCGTCAATAGCTTATTCTATTTGTTATAATAAATTAAGTTAAAACGTTATATTCCGAAAGAAAAAGTGCAATTATAGGCGAAAACAGAGGGTTATTAGTATTTTTTTGCTTGACAGTTAAAAAATGCTATGATAGTATTTGTTATAATAAATCCTTGAGCGGAGGGACGCATATGGTGGAAGGTTTGGCCAAGCCCGCTTTGCCGAAGCGCCGGCGCGCCGCTCACAGGCTCAGGCGCACGCTGCGCGGTATCATTTCCGGCTGGCAGCTTTACCTGATGGCTTTGCCCGCGGTGATCCTTCTGTTTATATTTAACTACATGCCCATGTACGGAACCGTACTGGCATTTAAAAAGCGCTTTATTCCCAGGGACGGTATCTGGGGCAGTCCATGGGCCACACCGCTAACCCGTAACTTTCAAATTCTGTTTAAAAACAGCCCGGCAGGCATTAACGCCATCCGGAACACGTTATACCTTAACACCTTGTTTATTGTGGTAGGCACGGTATTTGCCATTGCGTTGGCATTGGCGTTCAATGAGATTCAACACCGGCGGTTTAAAAAACTCACCCAATCCCTTAGTTTTTTACCGTATTTCATTTCAACGGTGGTGCTGGCCATTTTTGCCGCCGGTTTGCTGGGCTTCGAAAACGGCGCGATCAACGGGTTGCTGACAGGATTAGGATTCGAGCGCGTGGCTTTTTTCATGCGTCCGGAATTGTGGCCGGCCATTTTGCTTATTACCGTCATCTGGAAAGGCGCGGGTTATACCTCGGTGGTGTACCTGGCCACCATTGCGGGAATCGACGCTGAGCTATACGAAGCCGCCAAAATCGATGGCGCTTCACGTTGGGGAGAGATATGGTACATCTCGCTGCCCATGTTAAAAACCACCATTATCGTACTCACACTGCTTCAAATCGGCAGAATCATGAACGCCGACTTCGGGTTGTTCTATAACGTCACGCAGGACATCCCCACCCTGTATCCCACAACCGATGTTCTGGATACGTTTATTTACCGCGCCATGCGCAAGACCGGCGATGTCGGCATCTCCAGCGCCACGGCGCTTTTCCAGTCGGGGGTGGCCTTTGTACTGGTGTTAATGAGTAACTTTATTGCCCGCCGCATCGACGAAAACGCCGCGTTGTTTTAAGGGAGGAAAAGCCATGACAGTTTCTACACCTCCCATCATTCGCAAGAAGAAAAAGATCCGCTTCACGCCGGGCTTAGTGTTGGTATACATTTTTGTTGGCTTGTTCGCGGCGTTATGCCTGTATCCCTTTTTACTGGTAATCGCGGGGTCTTTTACCAGCAAATCGGAAGCTACACTGTACGGCTACTCGCTGATTCCGCGTTCGCTGACCACAGCCGCCTACGACGCCCTGTTTGCCAACAGCCGCACCATCATTAGCGGTTACAGGATCACGCTTATCGTAACGACAGCCGGCACCGTTCTGTCATTACTGGTCAATTCGATGATGGGATTCGTAACCTCCCGCAAGGACTTAAAGTTTCGCAAGCTTCTAAACTTTTATGTGCTTTTTACCATGCTGTTCAACGGCGGCATGGTGTCCTGGTACATCATCTGCGGAATCATGGGCGTGCGTAATACCATTTGGGCGCTCATCTTACCCATGCTGGCAGGGCCCTGGTACATCTTCCTGTTCCGCAACTTCTTCTTCTCGGTACCGGACGCTTTGTACGAATCCGCCAAGATCGACGGCGCCGGTGACATACGCATCTTTTTTCAAATTTATATCCGGTTGGCCACGCCGGTCATCGCAACGGTGGGCCTGTTTACCGCATTGGGTTATTGGAATGACTGGTGGCACGGACTGATGCTTATCGAAAACAGTGCGATGTGGCCTTTGCAAATGTTACTGCGTACCGTCATTTCCAACCTGCAATTCTTGCAAACCATGGAATCCTCGGTTCAGGTGCAGAAAATGCTGGCTACCATCCCCAGCGACAGCGTACGCATGGCGATGGTGATTGTTACCACAGGGCCTATCATGCTGATGTATCCCTTTGTGCAGCGCTATTTTGTAAAGGGCATCATGGTTGGCGCGGTAAAAGGGTAAAACGCGCGGTTGATTCGGGCGAATCGCCCGTTCAGCATAAGAAAACATACTTTAAAAAGGAGGGAACCCCATGAAAAAACTTGTTGCCCTGGTATTGGCGGCGTTGATAGCGCTGTCCATGTTGTCCATCATGGTTGCGTCAGCCTCGGAGCTGCCCCATGTCACGCTGAAGTTTATTTTCTTCGCGGACAAAAAAGCGGATACCGACAAGGTGTGGGCTGCCATCGCCGAGAAGTACAAGGACGTGCTGAACTGCGACTTTGACGTGCAGTTCATCCCCGGCGACGACTATAAGCAGATGCTGTTGTATAAAGCCGGCGCCGGCGACGAATGGGACATGAACTTTGAAGGCGAGTGGCTGGGCTACTTTCAAATGATTGCCATGGACGCCTACGCGGATCTGACCGACTTGCTGCCCGTGTACGCGCCCAACCTGTTCGAGGCGTATCAGGAGTCCGGCGTGCTGAACGCCGCCACGCACAACGGAAAAATCGTGTGCCTGCCCTGGACGATGATGATGAACAACCGTCAAACCTTCCAATGGCGCGGCGACCTGGCTGACGCGGCCGGTATCGTCGTCGACAAGGAAAGCATTACCACCTTCGAGGATGTGTACCCGATTCTGGAGCAGCTGCAAGCGGCATATCCGGATCGTTACATCATCGAGTCTTCCTCTTGGGATGCAATGAAGAACAAATACAGCCTGGTGGAGATCGGCAACGGCCTGGTGATCGATCTGTCCGATCCCAGCGGAACGATTCTTGCCAAAGAAAACACCGATGCCTTCCGCGAGTTTGTGGCCTTCGGTAAAAAGCTGCAGGACGCAGGCTTTATTTGGAAGGATATTCTCAACGACAAGACCGACCGCAATGCCATGATCAACGAAGGCCAGCTTATCACCAAGTGGGGTACCTATGAGTTTGCCCGTTCCGGCCGTCCGTGGGTGGAAGAAGGCGCGCGTTGGGATTACGTTTTCTTATATCCCGAAGGGCTGTCCCCCAACCGTACGCCGCTGGCTAACGTAGCCGCTATCTCGGCTACCAGCAATAATGTGGAGCGTGTGCTGATGTTCATGAACCTGTTACAGATCGATCAGGAACTGTACGACATGATGCACTACGGCATTCTGGGCGAAACTTACCAGATTAACGACGAGGGCGCGGTGGTGTATCCGGAAGGCATGAGCACAGCCAATTCCAGCTTCATGGGCTGGCAGGGCCGTTGGGCGTATTGGAAGCCGTATTTTATGCGTCCGGACGACGAGTTCCCCAAGGATTTTTGGAAAGAAGAAGCTGAGTACGCCATGAGCAGCCCCTATAACATCCCCTCGCCCTATGACGCCTTCGTGTTCAATGCCGAGGATGTAAACGTAGAGATTGCGCAGCGCGACCAGGTGTTTGAAGATCACAAGAAGCTGTTTGAATCGGGTATCATCAACGGCGAGCCCGACGCTGTGGTAGATGCGTACATTGCCGCCCAGGCGATAAACGCGGAGATTATCGTAGCCGAGGCACAACGCCAGTTGGATGCCTTCTTAGGCAAGTAAACAAATAAGATTTAACTAACTAAACCTGTGGGAATGAGGTAAACGTTTTGCGTTTTCCACCATTCCCACAGGATTTTTTATGCACTTTAAAGCCGCCGCGACACAACGAAAATATAAACTATTATCAGGTGCTGCGTGCGTAGCGGGCTTCGTCCATGATAAAACGCAGCGGCCGGTTTTCCGTGAAACGCTTTAAATTATCCAGCGCTATTTGATGAAACAGTTCCGGAGCCTCACCGCGGGCCCATCGGTCGTCCCCCGCAATATGGCAGGTTAGCACCAAATTGGGATATAAACGGGCCGGATCGTTCAGTAAAAGGGTATCTCCCGCCTCCGGGCTGTCCAGTACGTCCAAACCGGCGCGCAGGCGGCCAGTGTAGAGTTCCGCCATGAGAGCTTCCTGATCGATGATACCGCCGCGCGCGGTATTAATGACGATGCCGTTATCCGGCAGTTTTTGAAGGAGTTCCGCCGTCACGCTGTGCCGTGTCTCGGGCGATAAGCCGGCATGAACCACCAGGCAGTCGATGGATTCACATAACGATTCCAAACTGTCCCTGCGCGAGACGGAGGCCGGCCAATATTGATCGGAAACATAGGGATCATATCCTGTCAGCACCGGCTCATAGGGTAGGATGTACCGGATGAATGCTTGCGCGATGACACCCAACCCGTAAATACCCACACGCAGCCCCGTCAGTGAACCCTGCGGCAGGTCATTGCCGCCCCAAACACCGGCTTCCACCCTTTTCCCGATAACGCGGACATTTTTTAGCACGGTCAAAAGCAGCGCCATGGCGCCTTCCGCGACGGACGCGGCTTGCGCGTCTCCCCAGTTTGTTACAGGTATACCCGAGGTGATTATTTCGGGAGATATCCAACGCCGCATCTCACCGGTGATGTTCAAGATGTACCTAAGCCGTCCGCGATCTTCCGTTATCCGGTCCGGGACGGACGCGGATCCCCAGCCGGTCAGCAACACGTCACAGCCGCGGATATGACGCAGTTTTTCATCATCCGTCATCCTGTCCCCGCGCGTAAGAAGGGTGAGTTCGCCAAATTGATTAAGCTCCTTTAGCATAAAAGGGGAAAGCATCCGTCCGTTGTACTCATACCCGTGAGCGATGTGTAACAGTTTCATACAAAAACCTCCGATAAGCTACTCCTGCCGGGTTACCATTCTTTATTATGTTTTCGCTAAACTGCCGGCTGCTTCCTTCTATGACACGTTCAATCACGCGTTGTGCCTTGCGGCGGGCTTTATGCTGCATGAGGCGGTTACCGCAATTTGCAGGTTTTTAAGAGTTTTTAAAGAATGAGCGTTTATCATAATACCATTGTATAAAGGGAGAGGCGCATGATAGCAACTCGTAAAAAGAGGTTCAGGATTCAACGGGAAGTTTTCTGGGGTGGTATATTCATTCTGCCCAGTCTAACCGGCTGTTTGGTTTTTGTTATTGTGCCTTTCTTCGGCGCGGTGACAAGATCCGTAACAAACGTTTTTACGGGCGCCTTTACGGGATTGGCCCATTACGAGGCGGTCTTTCGCAACGCGTCTTTTCAAACCGCGTCCATTAACACCCTTCGTTTCATGGGCCTGTGCGTACCGATTCTGGTAGCG
>WRFT01000104.1 GCA_009776385.1 Clostridia bacterium | reverse complement strand
GTGATATGATTTTAGCCATAAAGCAGCCTCCTTTGGTTTGTTTTTGTCGTGAGAAACATTTTACCACATCCGGGGGCGCTTTTACAGGGAATCGCTTGTTTTCTCAAGTGATTCCCTCGTTTTTTCAATCTCTTTGGGGGCGGAAACTATTTTTCTGTCCTCTCTACCCTACGTGGTTCCTTGCTTCCGGTGCATGCGAAATTGTTCTAATGCGTTTGGAGCAGCACCATCAAAATTAATATCATCGGGTAAAGTACCTTGGACAAGCCAGCATTCATTTTCATCATCATATGCAACGGTGACTTCTCTACCCTGGGTGGGATCATATGGTTTTCCATTGATGACACCATACTTTTCAATCCATAGTTCTTTTGCTTTTTTAATGGCTGTGTTCGCATTGTTGATTTTTCCAACATTTTTATCTGACGGGAAGTGGTCGATTCCCCATTGAATATGTACTGAGTTTATATTGAACTGTCCAACATAAGGTTTATTACTGGAGTTGAATAAATAAATTATCATGCCTACTATAACAACTATAATAATAATGAGTATCTTTTTCATTTCATCACTCCCATTTAATTTAACCAAGGTGTTTTTATTGATACAGGCAAGTATGTGTATAGGAGTATATCATATACCTGTTATCGGATTAAATCATTTTATACTAAAACCTAATTGAAACAGTGCTATCATACGCTTATTAATTAAACATGGCTATAGAAAATCAATAAAGCGGGGGCGGGACGAAAGCTCCGGTCGTTTGCGAGGGGGAAGGGGGTTGTTAGGGGGCCTAGGGGGAGGAATCGAATCCTCCTCCGGTCCCTTAATATGAAGGTTTTGATGAAGCGGTTACGCAGATTGAGCGTGGCCGGGCAGTTGTTAAAACGATTAAGGAACTAGAGATGATTCATAATGAGTAAATTAACCTCCGCTAACCATGGCTTGTCCGTCAACTCGATAGCATACCGGCTCTCCGTCGGTTTGCACCGTCACGCCCGCATGCGTAACGGTGACGGTCAGCGGCGTTCCCCGCCAAACAATGCGAAACCTGACGCGGGACCAGCAGTCAGGCAGTTTAGGGGAAAATTCCAGCCCGCCGTCATGGCCGATGCCCATGCCGCAGAAACCCAATGTCACGCATTGCCATGTGCCTCCGGCCGATGCGGCATGCAAGCCTTCGCGGGTATTGCCCTGATTGTTGTGTACATCCACATAGGCCGAACGCTCCAGGTACGCGTACGCCCGCTTGTCGTCGCCCACGCGCAGGCCCAGCAGGCAGTGTATGCTGGGGGAAAGCGACGAACGATGCAGCGTTCGCTGCTCGTAGTAGTTAAAGTTAGCAGACTGTGTCTCCATATCGTAGTCATGGGGCAAAAGGTACATCAGCATCACCACGTCGGCTTGCTTCAAGATGCAGCGTTCAATGCCTCGCTTGCCGCGAAAAAGAGCGGGCATCAACGGCATGCCATTGTCATCCCATTCGGTGATAACCGCGTCGGGCAGGTCAAAGTAGCCGTCAAATTGTTCAATCAGCCCTTGCCGTGCCCCCGCGTATAGTTTCTGCGCGTGCAGCTGCCAATCTTGCAGCTCGTCTTTCGTAAGCGCCAGTTTCTTGCACAGCCGTTGGCAAGCGTCCGGCTCGCGTGTCCGGTATTCGGCTAAATACGCCAACGCGTATTCAATGTTCCATTGCGCCAAACGGTTGGTATACGCGTTATTGTCAACCGGCTCATGCCATTCATCCGGCCCGGTTACTTGCAATATTTCATAACGATCCTTTTCTTGGTTATAGGTCATGCGCGATACCCAAAACCGCGCCGTCTCCAATAATACCTCCAGCCCCATGGTATCCATGAACCCGTCGTCGCCGGTAACGTTGGCATACTGCCGCATTCCGTAGGATACCGCGGCGGTAACATGATGCTCATAATCCGCCACATAACAGCGGTAGCAGCTGCCGTCGGGGCACACGGTCCAGGCGGGGCATTCCTCATCGCCCGTGTCGGCGGACTCCCACGGATACTTCGCGCCGCGGTACCCGTTTTTCACGGCGTTTTCCCGGGCCTTATCCAGCAGCAAATAGCGATAGGTTACCAGATTGCGCGCGATCCCGGGAAACACATAGGTAAAGAAGGGCAGCACAAACAGCTCGGTATCCCAATAGGTATGGCCGCCGTATTCCTCACCATGGATCATCTTTGCGCCGATATTCGTGCGCGGGTCATTCGGCGCGGGCGTGGACATTAAATGAAAGATATTAAACCGCAGCGCGTGCTGCATCGCGGCATCACCGTCAATTTGAATATCGGCCATCGCCCACAGGGTGTCGTATGCGGCGATGTGCGCCGACAGTTCGCCGTCAAAACCGCGTTCCGTCAGTTCGTTTAATTCCAACGTCACTTGCGCGCGCGGGTCGCTAAAATCCCGTTCGGTGCAAACACAGGCGGTTTTCTCTAGGATAAGCGTCTCATTTCGCGCCGTATCACAATCGATAAACTCGCAGGCCACCTCGCCAAAAGGGCGGAAACGGCGGCTCTTTACCCGGCATTCACCCTGTGCGCCGCGCACTTGAACCCGCGCGCCTGTCCCCAGCCGCAGCCCGAAATCACGGGTCTTGCTGCCCACATAACAGCCGTCCGGCATCAATGCCGAAACCTCCGTGGTTTCTAAATGGCGCACCTTAAAACGGGGCATATCCATAAAATTGGTCACCGTCGCGTCAATGATGTTTTCCAGTTCAATGACACCCTCGTAATTCAGCGGTGTGATGTATATCCGAAACGCGCCGCAGCGTGGATGGGCGCGGCTTAAAAACTTCAGGCTTTCGATGCGGGTCTCCCGCCCGTCGGCCGCGCGGCTGACATAGCGTTTGGCTAAAAAACCGTGGCGCATATCCAGCACGCGCAGGTAATCCAGCGGTTCCCCGTCCTCCACGCCTATCGGCTCACACTCGAAAAGGATATGCAGCTTAGCCCAGTCCGGCGTGTTGCATAACTCCCGCATAAACGCTTCGGACCTATCGAAGACCCCGTGCACATAGTTCGCGGGAAGCGTTTTTTTAACAAAACCCTCCTCATGGCTGCCGCGGTTGCCCATCGCGCCGGAAGCCAAGGTAAACAGGCTTTCATAGGCAAGGTTTTGCGTGCTGTCATACCGCTCCTCCGCCACAAGCCAGCAGTCGTCCGCCAGCAGCCGGGCGATGTCCGGGCAGAATTGATCCCGTAGGCTCATGTCGTTTCTTCCTCCTCAAGGCCAAGCAGATAGCCTTGCGCTTCTCTGGCTTGCGCCGTGATATCGCCCGCGCGGATGGGGGCGATGGCAAACGAAAAATCAAAGGGGCGCGTATGTACCGCGTGTTGGGCCAGATGGTTCGGCCCGCAGCTTCCGCTGCCCAAGCCGCTGTTGCGCATGTCAAAATGCAGCACATAAAAGTCACGTTCCGGCACATCGCAGGCATGCTTGGCGTGCCACAGATCCTGGTCGTCCTGCGCGCGGATACTCATGTCACGCGGCGTTAGGGTGCTGAATACCACACCCTCGCCGCTGGAATCGGTAAGCGCGGAAAAAAGTACGCCGGTCCGGTTACCGTTGTCCTGCGGGCATTCGTAGGGCACTTGTAAGCCGGCCGCTTCGCGGCGGTAAATGCCCATTCGGGCCGCTTCCCGTCGATCGCAGTAGTTTTCATCAGGTCCCAACCCGCAGTAGGTAACCCTATCCAGCGCCTTGGGCAGATAGGACTTCGTGCCCAGTTTGGGAAGTTCCGCCGGAATCTCGCTTCCCTTGTCTCCCGTAAAATCACCGGCGAAACGAACCTGAACGCGCCCCTTTGAATCAAGTTGGTAGGTGATGGTAACGCGGGCGCGCCAATTCCGCGCGTTGGGCGCGTAAGCGCCGGTTATAACCACGCGGGTTCTCCCCTTATGGGTGGTAACCTCCGCGGTATAAACGGTCATGCGCATGCTGTGCAAATGCTGTTCCTGCCACATGCCGGACAGCTTGCGGTCGTTATCTATATAGGGGCGAAACACATTTAAGGCAGGGCCTTTTTGCATACGCAGCATACCGTCGCACACATAATGATACAGGCTCCCGTCAATCAGCGACACCGCCATAGAGCACCGCTGCGATGTAAGCAATAGGGCGTCATTCCTATGTTCCACTCGCATGGGCCCCGCCGGAGGCGATACCTTTACGGCATATGGTTGTAAAACCTGATGGAAACTGCCCAGTTCATGCCCCGGCTTGGACCAAACAGCGGCCCGTGTCAGGTGACAGCTTATCGTGCGCGTCCACAACGCGTTATCCGGTTGCACCATGCGTATGTTATCGGGCAGCGGCGCGTCGTATATGCCGCCGGGGGGGACGGGGGGCAACTTTTGTACCCATGTGTACACCGTTTGGCCGTCACGCTTAAGTTCGCCCCGCAGTTCCGTATCCTCCAGCGCGGCAAAATTCCAACGGTTTAGCAGGCGTACGATGTCCCTGTTCCCGGAGGATTCTAAAAATTGAACCGGCGCAATCAGATGCCTGTATTCATCATAACCGGGCGACGGTGTACCGTCGGCGGCCAATAATCCGTCTATGCAAAAATTACCGCTGGAGTAGTCCTCCTCAAACTCACCGCCGTAGCGGTAGCATACCGTGCCGTCATCCCGAAGGGTGTACACGCCGTGGTCTTTCAGCTCCCATATAAAATAACCCTGAATGCGCCGCGATTGTTCAATGGTCTGGATGTATTGCGCCAACGCGCCCGGGCCGTTGCCCATGGCATGCGCGAACTCGCAAAGGATATGCGGCCGTTTGGGGCTCAACTCTAAATCCCGCTCATGCAACAAACCGACAGATGTGTACATGGAACTGGACACATCGGCGGTCAGGCAATGTCGGTCCGGCTCATAATGCACCGGGCGGCCGGGGTCCATTGCCTTGATTCGGCGGTACATGGCCGCGATATTCAATCCGTAGCCGGATTCATTGCCTAACGACCACATCACGACGCAGGCATGGTTGCGGTCCCGCGCCACCATGCGTTCGGCGCGTTCCACATAGGCTGCCTGCCACTTCGGATCATTGGCCAGGCGTGTCGCGTCCCCCTCCATTTCAAAGCCATGCGTCTCCAAATCGCATTCGTCCATCACATACAAACCCAATCGGTCACAAATATCATAAAAAGCCGGTATGTTGGGGTAATGCGATGTGCGTACGGCGTTCATACCGGAACGCTTGATAAAAAGCAGTTCCTGTTCGGTTTGTTCACGGCTCACCGCGCGGCCGTTACGCGGGTCAAACTCATGCCGGTTAACACCCCGCATCATGATGCGGCGTCCGTTCAGCAGCAGCGTGCCCTCGTGTATCTGAACGCGGCGGAAACCAATAAATTGTTGCGTTGCCTCCAACACCCGCCCGTCCCTTTTTAAGATGACGGTTAACCGGTATAAATAAGGCTGTTCGGCGTTCCAGGCAAGCGCGCCGGGCACCCGCAGCTGTACAGGTTCCCCGTCAGCCGCGCATACCGCGTTACAGGCCGCCTTGCCGTTCGGCGCGTACAGGATAAGCGACACATCCGCGGTTCCCGCCGCAATGGCACGCACGGTCAGGATACCCTCGCCGGCGTCGGGTTCATAATCGGCGTCACATACAAGGTCGGCAAGGTAGTCATTCGGCCGTTCCAGCAGCAGTACATCGCGGATGATACCGCCCAGCCACCACATGTCTTGATCCTCCAGGTACGTACCGTCGCAGTATTGATAAACCAGCGCGCACAGCGTATTGTCACCCGCGCGGATGAGGGCCGTGATGTCAAATTCCGACGGCATGCGGCTGCCTTGCGAGTAACCGGCAAACACATCATTAATATACAGCGAAAACGCGCTTTCCACACCCTCGAAGCGTATGAACAAACGTTTATCGGGTACGGGCATATAAAGAAAGGTTCGTTTGTATACCCCGGTCTCGTTCTCAGCCGGGATATACGGCGGGTTGACGGGAAAGGGAAACGCCTCGTCGGTATAGTGCATGCGCCCGTAGCCGGCAAACTGCCAGTTGAGCGGCACACGCATCAAGGCGTAGCCATGCGCCTCGTCGGCGGGCTCCCGAACAACCCGTTCATCCGCCAACAACGGGGAGGGCAGCCAGCGGAAGCGCCAGTCGCCGTTTAAGCACGTGACAGAGGTGGAATCGTCGTGATTCCCGTCTCGGGCGGCTTGCTCGCTTTCATACGGGTAAAAATGGGCGCGGGCTGGTTCCCTGTTAACCGACAGGGTTTTAAGGTCGCACCAAGGCTGGTCATGTAGTTTCCACATCACCTATCACCCCATTTTCGCATAAAAAGGCGGGGCAGCGCAGCACACTGCCCCGCTGAAGGGTTCGCTTATTTAGATCCCAGCAGTTCACACACGTCCGCGTAAGCCTGGGCCATGTAGGCGTTTACTTCCTGTAAACCGGCTTTTTCTGCCTCGGCCATCATCTCGGCAAAAATGGCTTCAAACTCCTCATCGGTAGCGGCAATGCACAGCTTGCTGAAATACTCATCCTCTATATCACCCAGTTCGTTGTATTGAATGCGGATCTCGGTGCCGCTCAGCGGATAGGACAGCTCCAACGCGTTGGACCAGTTGGCGCGTTTGACCGATTCATCAAAGATGGCGCGGGTTTGCGGCGTAGCGGTGGCATAATAGCCGTTGTTAACCACAATAAAGTCGTCCGCGCTCATGGGGAAGGCCATTTGCTTATACAATTCCGTGGTGGTGCCGTCCTCATAACTTTGCAGCCGGCGGTCCAAAGCGATAATGCTGCCCACCTCGTCAAAGTCCCAGTCGATGCCCTTCACGCCGTTGCCCAG
>WRFT01000103.1 GCA_009776385.1 Clostridia bacterium | reverse complement strand
GTCCTTCCGCAGGATACTGCCGTGTTTGAACGCAGGGCGCCTGTCCGTGAAGAACCTGTTTTCCAAAACAGAACATCACCCGTTCGGGACGATTTTGAACGCAGGGTACCCGCCCGCGAAGAGCCCGTGTACCAAAATAGGGTGCCGTCCGTTCGGGACGATTTTGAACGCGGAGCGCCGAACCGCCAAGAAGCCGCGTATCAAAGGCGAACACCGCCCGGTTACGGCGGCACAGCGGAGAACACGCATCCGCGCAGCGCCGCTTCATCGGGCGCCGCCAAGCCGCGCAATACGCCTTCCGATCGCTACGGGTACAGCGGGAATGAGTCCGATTTCGAACGCGGCTACGCGCGGACGCCCGGCTATCAAGAGGGCCGGGATCCATGGGCGGAGAAGGCGCCGAAAGCGGAACGGCGCCGCGCGCGGCCGCTGTTAACCCTTGTCACAATACTGCTGCTGCTGCTGGCGATTGCCGCGGCGGCGATGCTTTTTTGGCCGGAGGGTGAAGACGGCATCATCGGCACCGGTAATCAAGTGAAAGATTCTGTCCTTGTCTTTATTAACAATGTGATGAACGTCGTTTCCCCCGAGCAGGATGAACCGGCGCGCGCGGAAGGGTTTAACGCGGCGACACCGCAGGGCAAAGCGCCCATGGATGTCGTATTTACGCTGCTAACGAACAAAACGGTTACCGGCGTGCGCGTAGCCAACGCGAACGGAACGCCCATCCCCACGCAGACGACTTCCATGACCTCCAACGAAACCGTCATTGTTTGGTCCATCGTGACACGCTTTGAAGAAGCCTATTACGGTGATGTGGAGGCGATGATTCAGGAAGGCGATACGTGGACGCAAACGGGATTGAAGGTACTGTTAAACATCACAGAGCCTGTGCCCACGCCGACCGCTGTCGCCATTATGATGACGACCGAATCCCCGCCGCCGACATTCGCGCCGACATTCACGCCGCCCCCCGAAACAACGCCCCCTGAGGAGATACCGGATCCGACGCCGGACATCACGCCGACGCCCACGCCGGCACCGACTCCCACGGTAAGCCCCACGCCGACACCCGCACCGACGGATTCCCCGACACCGACGCCCACGCCCACACCCATGCCTTATTTGGGCGCCGTTTCGGCGGACAAGACGGCGCCGGGCAAGCTGGCGCTTACCGAATCTGTTTACGCGGAAGGGCAGAAGGTATCGCAGTTGACGCGCGAGGCCACCGAGCAAATACGCTTGGCCGCGCCGGGCTTGTATTCCGACTGGCCCGGAGGCGTGTTGGCCTTCCGGGGTGATTCCTTCCGGCAGAACGCGGCCTACGGTACCGCGGACATTACGCAAAGCAAAATGGAAGTGGTATGGGATAGCGCCGTCGGAAGCCTGGATACCTACCATGGTATCGGTTGGCCCGGGCAGCCCATTATCGTGAAGTGGCCCCTTGAGATTCGGGAAATCATGAACATCCGCAGCGAGAAGAAAGAGATTGCGGCACTCAAAGAGGTTATTGTATCGGCACAGGACGGAAAGGTTTACTTTTTAGACCTGGCCGATGGCAAGCCGACACGCGACACCATCAACATCGGTTATCCGCTGACGAGCGGTGTATCCCTTTATCCCATGGCGACACGCCCGCTGTTAAGCGTGGGGCAAAGCATCTCCAAAATCGGCGGAAAAGCCGCGGGCCCCATCGGTAATTTTCTGTTTAACCTGCTGGATCAAAAACAGCTTTATATGACGGACGGCAGGGATAAGAACGCGCACTTTAATAATGGCGCGTTTAACGGGTCGGCGTTATTTGACCGTTTTTCGGATACGATGATTTTGGCGGGCGCCAACGGCATACTCTATACGCTTAAGCTAAACTCGACGTTCGATTTTGCCGGCCGTTCCTTCACCCTGCGCAGCCCTTCGGTGGTGCGCTACCTTTCCAAAACGGCAAAACAAAACAAGCAATCGGTCGGCGTAGCCAACAGCGTGGCGATATACGGCCAATACGCCTATTTCGGCGACCGTTACGGCATTGTGCGGTGCGTGGACCTCAACAGCATGAAATGCGTATGGGCGGTGGATACAGGCGACCGTATTGAGGCGACGATTGCCCTGGAGATAGAAGAAAACGGATCCGTTGCGTTATACACGGCCAATATCGTCAACCGGCAGGGCCGAAACGGCGTATGCAGCATTCGCCGCCTGGACGCGCTGACGGGTGAGGAAATTTGGAAGCATAACGTCAAATGCGCCTACGACCAAAAGGTGTTCGGCGGCGCGATGGCCTCCCCCTTGGTCGGGCAGCAAAGCATATCCAACATCGTTATCTTCACGCTTGCCAAGACGGATCAGGGCGGGTCGGTCATCGCCCTTGACAAGCGGACCGGCAGCGTTGTCTGGCAGCAGAACATGCCCAACTACTCCTGGTCGTCGCCGCTGGCCGTATACAACGCGAAGGGCGACGCATGGGTTATACAGGGCGACAGCGGCGGTGTGCTTCAAATGATTGACGGAGCCACGGGCGCGGTGCTTTCAAGCATCAAGCTTGACGGCGCGATTGAAGGCTCTCCGGCCGCTTATAACGACATGGTGGTTGTTGGAACCAGTAAAAAAGGCGAATCCAAGCTGTACGGAATTCAACTGAAATAAGGTGTCCTGATGCGTGAAAAGGTTCTGGCCGCCCTCGATCAGGGAACAACCAGTTCTCGTACGGTTATCTTTTCCCTTAAGGGAGAAGTGTTAGCCGTTGCGTCTGTCCCGTTTGAACAGATATACCCGCAGCCGGGCTATGTGGAACACAGGCCCGGCGATATTTTAGAAAGCCAACTCCGTTCACTGCGGGAAGCGGTGCTTTTATCGGATACGGATGTACGCGATATCGCCGCTATCGGTATTTCCAACCAGCGGGAAACAACCTTGTTATGGGACAGGGAAACAGGTGAATGCGCGCATAACGCGCTTGTATGGCAATGCCGCCGCACGGCGCCGGAGATAGAAGCCCTTACCGCCGCGGGCCATACCCGCATGATTCGGGAAAAGACGGGGCTGGTACCGGACGCCTACTTCTCCGGCACAAAGCTTAAGTGGTTATTGGATAAACTTCAACTGCGGCCTGCGGCACGGGAAGGACGCCTGTGCTTCGGCACGGTGGATACCTTCCTCGCCTGGAACCTGTGCACCGGCCGCCCTCATGTAACGGACGCGACAAACGCCTCGCGAACGATGCTGTTTAACATTCATACCCAGGAATGGGACGAAACACTGTTGAACCTGATGGACATTCCTCGCGCAGTACTGCCGGAGGTCATCAATACATCCGGTTTCGTGGGCATGCTGGACCCCAAAATACTGGGCAGGCCCATTCCCGTCATGGCCCTGGCCGGAGATCAGCACGCCGCCTTATTCGGGCAGGGCTGTTACCGCGAGGGCGCGATGAAGAACACGTACGGCACGGGCTGTTTTATGTTGATGAACACAGGCGGCGTACCGGTGATGAACGACAGCGGGCTGTTGACCACCATGGCATGGCGTTTGGCGGGCCAACCCGTTTACGCGCTGGAAGGCAGCGTGTTTATGGGCGGCGCGGTCATTCAATGGCTGCGTGATGAACTCAATCTCCTCGCGTCAGCCGATGAGTCCGAGGCGCTGGCCGCGTCCGTGGCGTCTACGGGCGGCGTGTATATGGTGCCCGCGCATACGGGGCTGGGCGCGCCCTGGTGGGATATGTACAGCCGGGGCCTGTTAATCGGCCTTACCAGAGGCACCAACCGGCGGCATATTATACGCGCCGCGCTGGAAGCCATTGCCTATCAAAGCCATGACCTGATGAAAGCCATGATACAAGAATCGGGAAAAACCCCGGAAGCGCTGCGTGTAGACGGCGGCGCGAGCGTTAACGGGTTCCTCATGCAGTTTCAAGCGGATCTGATTAACCTGCCGGTCATCCGCCCTAAGACAACGGAGACGACCGCGCTGGGCGCGGCGCTTTTAGCGGGGCTCGCGGCGGGATGCTATCGTTCCGTAGAGGACTTGACTGCCCTGCAAGAAACGGATTTGGTGTTTACCCCGCGCATGCAGCAGGATAGGGTTCAGGCCTTATTAAAGGACTGGCAGCGTGCCGTTGAGCGTTCATTGGGGTGGATTGAAAAGGAATGACGCGTCCCGCTGCCATATAATCAGCAGCGCCCCGTCCCTTACCGATATGTCACTTTCTTGTCCGATAAACGCGTTGCTCACGCCAACGGGAAACGCGTTGGTTAATACGGCGTCCAGCAGCGGGTATTTGAGGCCGCGCTCCGTGACGCCGTATACTTGATTATCTAACGCAAACACCGAAAGGATACCCCGCTCATTAGAACTAAACCGAATACCGCCGCGGCAAATAACGGTGGCATGAACGTTTTGACCGATGAGCGTTCCGCGCGCGCCCCCGCGGGCCAGAAAGGTAAGCGCTTGAATGTTGGCCATCATGTGATCGATACGCCCTCCCAGCCCGCCGTACAGCCTGAATGTTTGATATCCCTTATCCAGGCCGTAGCGGATAGCCAGCATCATATCCGTATCATCCTTCTCCTTGGGATGGGGAATGACCTTTGTATCCTGCGGCACGCCCTCAAGCGAATCAAAATCTCCGATTAACACATGCGGCGTCACGCCCATGTTTTTCAAGCGCGTGTATCCGCCGTCCGCGGCGATAATAAGATCTCCGTCCCCGGTCTTTATACACACGCCGTCTTCCTGCGGCGACGCGCCCATAATGATGCAGGCGGCATTCATGGCAAGCCTCCCTTTTTAATGGGCAGTTTATGAAGCGCGGCGAGGGCCGCCATTGTCAGCAGCCATTCGCCCAGCATGAATGAGCCGTTGTATAAGAACGAATAGAGCGCGACCGGCTGCCCTTCCGGCGCGAGGGCGCCCCAAACGAAGATGCCCGATACAAAATGGCATAAGAAACGCCCAATAAGCGCCAAACTTCCCCCGATCAGCAGCCGCTTGACCCCCTGAAGCAGCCGCCCGAAGCAACCCGCGAACCCCAATACGCCGAAGGCCAGAAGGTAATCTAACATAACGACGGCCGCAAACATGCCGATGCCCTGCGCGGGGGGCGGGTAGAAGGCAAACAGCATTTGCAGCAACACGAAGGCGGCAGCGGTCAGGGCCGCCCATCGGAGGGGATAGAAAAAGGAGACATACAGGATGGGTACCATGCTGAATAACGTTATAGATCCGCCGTAAGGCAGCTGATAGACCGTTATCAGGCTTAAAATGACCGCCAACGCCAGCATTAAAGAACATTCCGCCAAGCTTGCCGTCATGCTTTTTTTCATGGTATCGCCTCATTTCACACATATTGATGATACAAGTAAATAAAACCGCGGGGGTTGCCCGCGGTTTTACTTTCCTACGCTGGCATTACCCAGATCAGGTTCAAGGGTTAAGAAACGCGTTTGCTTCTCTCTCAGCCGGGCAGCCCCAGCACCCCGTATTTACTTCGTATCGGATGATACTACAAGCCCGTGTTCCTGTCAAATTGAAGATTTTAGGTGTCGAATCTATTGACAAAATTACCCTCTATGCGTAACTATACCATTGCATGCTTCTGTCTTTACAAAGATGACGAACGATGCACGGAATTGGCAGAATGTACCGCGAGCCCATTTTAACACGGAGGAATTATCATGAATTATGTAACGGAAAAACTGTCGAATATTTATGAGGCGCTGCAAACCAACCCTGCCGTCGGGTTAACAGGCGATAAGGCGCTGGAACTGCAACGCCAAAAGGGCTTTAACAAGTTTGACGATGAAAAGAAAGTGTCTGTTTTTCAAAAAGCCTTTCATCATTTAAAAGACATTACATCCATTATTCTTCTGGTTGCGGCGGCCATCGCGTTTTACGTAGCGCTTTTAGACCCGGCCCATGGTTTTACCGATTCGATTGTTATTCTTTCCATTGTCATAGTCAATATTGCATTGGCAACCAAGCAGGAGTTGGGCGCGGAAAAGGCGCTGGAAGCGTTAAAAAGCATGCACGCGCACAGGACTATTGTGACCCGAGACGGCGAAAAACGCCCTGTCGACGCCGTTGAACTGGTTCCCGGGGACATGATTGAGTTGGAAGCCGGGGATATGATACCGGCGGATGCCCGTATCATTGAGAATGTGAACCTGAGGGTCGACGAGTCCATATTAACGGGCGAAAGCGTTCCCGTGGAAAAAGACGCGGCGGCGGAAATTAGCGGGAACGCGCCGCTCGGCGACCAAGCCAACATGCTTTTTTCCGGTTGCTTGATAACTAACGGGAGGGCGAAGGCCGTCGTCGTGGCAACCGGAATGTCTACAGAAATGGGAAAAATAGCCGGATTGCTTAATGAGACGAAAAACGTAAAAACACCGTTACAGAAAAAAATGGACGGGTTAGGCAAAATACTGTGCATTGTGGCCATTATATCCGGCATCATCCTGTTTTTAGTAGAACTTGTCAACGGCAGATTTGCCGTGAATCCTTTGTATGTTCTATTAAACTCCGTCTCCATGGCAGTCGCGGTCGTTCCGGAATGCCTGCCGATTATTGTAACGGCAACCCTAGCGTACGGCGTTATGCTGATGGCCGAAAAGAAAGCCATTATCCGCAAACTGTCCGCGGTTGAAACATTGGGCAGCACATCGGTCATCTGTTCGGACAAGACCGGTACATTGACCATGAACCGCATGACCATTAAGCGCGTATGGGCCGTGGGCCATGAGCCGAAGGCCGTGAAGGATACGTTCAACCATGAGGAAATGCGCTTGATAGAGCTGATGAGCCTGGCAAGCAACGCGTCCGTCACCACGCGGGACGGAGAGGAAAAGGAGATCGGCGACC
>WRFT01000102.1 GCA_009776385.1 Clostridia bacterium | reverse complement strand
TTTTCACCTCTGTTTTTCCTTATGGCTTCCAAAAGGCCCAGTAAATACGAAGCGCCCAGCGCCCTGTCGTATAACCCATAACCCGGCATGGCGTTTTCACCCCATATCCTGCGCCCGTGATCCGGGCGGATAGGGCCGTCGAAGCCCGATTCGTACAACGCCTTCATCAGCGCGTACATATCCATGGAGCCGTCCTCGCTTAAATGCGCCGTTTCCTCAAAGCATCCCGGTGCGCTGTGTAGCAGGTTACGTATATGCGCAAAATAGATGCGGCCGGTAAATGACGCGATGATATCGGGGATGTCGTTGGCGGGATTCGTACCCAGCGAGCCGGAGCATAGGGTAAGGCCGTTGAGCGGATCATCCACGCCGGCCAGTGCACGCTGCAGGTTTTGTTTACCGGTCATCACCCGCGGCAGCCCAAACACGGAAAAGGCCGGATCGTCCGGATGCAAGGCCATACGGATATGATACTTGCGCAAGGTGGGCAGCAAGGCGCTGATAAAAACCCGATGGTTTGAAAACAAATCCTCCTGGCTGATATCGCGGTATACATCGAATAACGCGCTAATTTGCCCCAAACGCTCCGGTTCCCAACCCGGCAGCGCGAATCCCCCCGACATATGCTTCATGGAGGCAAACGCCTCCCTGTAATCCACACGGTCAATCAGCGCTTGGTCATAGGAAAAAACGGCGGAACCATCGGGCCTTTGTTTCGCTAAGTCGGTACGCGTCCAGTCAAAAACAGGCATGAAGTTATAGCATACCAGGGTAATGCCCTCTTCCCCCAGGGCCCGCAGGGTTTGAATATAGTGGTCGATATGTTCGTCGCGTTCGGGCAGCCCCGCCTTGATGGCATCCGAGACATTGACGCTTTCGATACCCAATACCGGCAAGCCCGCGTCCATCGCGGACTGTTTAAGCGCGCGGATTTCTTCCCGCGCCCACACTTCTCCCGCCTGCTTGCCGTATAGTGTTGTGATGACGCCCGCGACGCCGGGAATCTGACGGATATACTCTACCTTAACACTATCGTAACCGGGCCCGAACCACCGCAGCGTCATCTTCATCCCGGAACCTTCCTTTCAACGCGTATGCACCCGTGCCTGCACGCAGTATCTTAAAAAACTGCTCCAACGCGGTCACTCCCCTATCATACCCGTGATTGCATCCGTTTTCAAATATATTATTATACGACAATGTGAAATTACATCTATAAGCCATGAAAGCCTGTACATTTGACAGCATACGGAACGGTCTATATAATGTACATATCTTCTCAGGTATGCGTTTTTACCTGGAAGAACACGCTTTCGAGGAGAATCCGTATGGCTGAAAAAGCAAAACCGGCATCACGGAGCGCGTCATCAAACAGAGACTTTAATTTTATGGGGCGTCTACTCAACCGAATGCATTTGAAGCTGCGTCCCAAATTGATTCTAGTTTTTTTGACAGTAAAGGTTATTCCGATTGTCCTGTTAACGGTGGTAGCGCTAAACCAAATTGCATCGATTGGGTCAGTACTGCGTGACATCGCCGTAGCTGACTCTTCCAAGGCGCTTAACGACAGCGCCGTTGAGAACATCGAACGAATGACTACTGACATGGCACGGTCTATCGCCGGCTTCCTCTATTCACGTGATGATGATATACGCATGCTGGCGCGTATGACGCCTTCCGATGAGACATGCGAGTTGTTTTCACGCAGTAAAATAGGCCGCATCACCCGGCATGATGAGTGGGTCATAGCCGAGGACGGCATGTCATGGGTAGAACAGTCGCCTCATGAATATAACGGGCCATTCGGTGAGTCCAGCAACGCGGAAAACAACGATATGGACGGCTTCCGCTACAGGCCGCCGGAGTTTTTTAGTTACGACGCCGTCCCCCTTTACGACGAGGTCACTTTTTTAGACCTTGAGGGGAATGAGTTGTTCAAGTATGTATCCCCCGACACATCCAAGGTCAACTACCCGCTTAATCCCGTTAAAACAAATGTTTCAGTGAAAGCCAACACCTATGTTAAAGCGGAAGATTACTTTGCGGAGCTTGAGGCGCTTGAACCCGGAGATATCTATGTATCGGATGTCATCGGCGCATAT
Source organism: Clostridia bacterium (assembly GCA_009776385.1). Lineage (GTDB taxonomy): Bacteria > Bacillota > Clostridia > Christensenellales > Aristaeellaceae > WRFT01. The sequence continues at coordinate 4,766 of WRFT01000102.1, read as the reverse complement.
GTTGGCACGAACTACATCGGCATGTATGCCCCGGGCGTACTCAAGACAAAAGTTCCGGAAGCGCATCCGAATCGAACGCTGCTAAATGAAATCGGCAGCATGCCAGAAGCAGCTTTTCTGGAGGAGGCGAGCACGCAGGCTTACGCAGGGCAAGAAAACCCCGCCGGAAAACATTTTGAAGGCATTATACGATGGGTAACACCCGTTACAGATGAGAACGGGCAGAAAACAGGTTACGCATCCTTTGCCTTAAACCATGCCCATATCATGGAGTTTGTTGATCATGTTACCCCTATGAACGAGCGCTATACGGAACTGCCCAGCGCGTTTGAGGGGAATTACGCCTTTATTTGGGATTACCGCTGCCGTAACATCTCGCATCCGCGGCATCATTCCATCGTTGGGTTCGACCCGGAAACCGGAGAAGCGCAGGTCCCCTGGCTGGAAGCATCTCTTTATACCGCATGGCAGGAAAGCGGCATCCCGCACTGGATGGATTTTGTGGAGGAAAGCCAATGGCCGGCTTTTGATAATCAATCCAGACAAAAAGCGCCCGCACCGTCACTGACACGCGATGGGTTGGTAGGCTTGGACGGACGTTTTTTGAATAATGCCCCGCAGTGTACCGGTTGGATGGATTTAACCTTTAGCGGCGGATCCGGCTCTTTTTATATTCTATGGAGCGGCCTGTATAAGCTGACAACCGCCGGTGCGATACCTTACTACACCGGCCGGTACGCGCCATCACCTGAAAACCAATACTCTCAACGCGGATTCGGCTTTGTGACCATCGGCGCGGGCTTGGATGATTTTGCGGGCCCCGCTAATGAAACCGAGTTAAAACTTACGGAAGCCATCAATACCAACATGGTTCACAGCACATTGCGGCTGGTATCCGTCAGCGGCGCTATCTTGTCGCTTATCGTTTTCATCGCCATCTTGCTGTCCTCCTATATCACGGATAACATTAAAGTACTCATTGACGGTTTTGCGCGTTTCCGTTCCGGAGAACGGCAGTTCCGTATGTTGTCTCCCATAAGGGATGAGTTCGGAACACTGGCAAACGCGTTTGATGAAATGGCGGACAGTATTGTAGACAGTGTCCATGACCCGCTATCCATTATCGATATGAACCATAAGGTTATCTACATGAACGCGGCGGCTCTGGAAGTTATCAACCGCCCGCTTGACGAGCTGATTGGTCAATCCTACGATCTGGTAAGCATATACCCGCATGCAACGGAGTATTGTCCCATGACCGCTCTTGAAGAAAACAGGGAATCCGAAGCCATGTTTATGGAAGATACGGGGCAGTATTTACGGGGGTCCGCCAAATACTTGATGAATCAAGACGGGCAAAAGATTGGGTATATCATCAGCAGCAGTAATGTGACGGAAATTGAAACAGCCCGCTTAAGGGCGGAACAGGCCAGTTTGGCAAAAACCAATTTCTTGTCCAACATGAGCCATGAGATGCGTACGCCCATGAATGCGATTATCGGTATGACCGCCATCGGAACCATGGCTACGGATATAGAAAGGAAGGACAATGCCCTTAAAAAGATAAAGGACGCTTCCTCCCATCTGCTGGGTGTTATTAATGACATTCTGGATATGTCCAAAATTGAGGCTAACAAGTTTTCATTATCCGCCACAGAGTTTGTTTTTGAACGCATGATTCAGCGTGTCGTGGATGTTATCAACTTCCGCGTAGACGAAAAACGTCAAACACTAACCATCCATATCGAGCCGGCTATCCCCAGGAAGCTGTACGGTGATGAGCAGCGATTGGCTCAGGTCATTGCCAATCTTCTGACAAACGCCATCAAGTTTACTCCCGATGAAGGATCGATACATCTTGACGCGTCGCTTGAATCCGAAAAGAACGGCGTATGTAAGCTGCTGATTAAAGTAAAAGACACGGGTATCGGCATTAACGAAGAACAGCTTGGCAGGCTTTTCACCGCGTTTGAGCAGGCTGAAGCCAGTACATCCCGCAAGTACGGCGGTACCGGGCTGGGGCTTGTCATATCACGCAGCATTGTAGAAATGATGGACGGCGCTATCTGGGTGGAATCCAAACTCAACCACGGATCCACCTTCCACTTTACCGTATGCATGGTGCGTGGAAAAGATGATAACAAAACGATACTCAACCCCGATTTAAGCTTTCAGAATATGCGCCTTTTGATTGCGGACAATGATGAAGATGCCCGGTCCTTCTTTGAAGCGACCGCCCGTCAAGCAGGCATCGCCTACGACATGGCGCGCAGCGGACGGGAAGCGTTGAAGTTGGTTGCGCAAAACAAACGTTACGACCTTTGTTTTATTGACTGGGAAATGCCCGACATGAACGGCATCGAACTGGCACGGCGCATCCGTCAAAAGGGTGATATAAACCACATTGTTCTCATCTTATCAGCCGCCAGGTTAAATGATATCCAAAGGAGCGCTCAGGAAGTCGGCATTGAAAAATTCTTAACCAAGCCGTTGTTTATGTCTTCCATTACCAACTGCATTAACGAATGCTTTGGGAAGGGCGCGTATGAACACGCCGAAACATCGGATATCACGGACATCGACCTTGCCGGGCACACCGTTTTACTGGCTGAGGATGTGGAAATCAACCGCGAAATCGTATTAGCGTTGTTAGAGCCGACCCGGCTTGTCATCGATTGCGCGGAGAACGGCGAAGAAGCGGTTCGCATGTTTATGGCTAACCCGGAAAAGTATGAAATGATTTTTATGGATTTACAAATGCCGGAAATGGATGGCTATACCGCTACCCGCCGTATCCGCGAATCCGGCGTAAAGAATGCCGACCGGATACCCATTGTGGCGATGACCGCCAATGTATTCCGCGAAGATATCCTTAAATGCTTCGAAGCCGGCATGAACAACCATATCGGCAAACCGCTGGATTTACATCAAGTAACCGAAATGCTGAAAATGTACTTGCTGCACTAAACCGAGGCATGAAGAAAGCCGCCGGTTACCCGGCGGCTTTTTGGTTGCTTTTTTACCCTGCTATTGGTTTAGATTAATTAGTTGGTGACGATCCACTTGATGCAATTATCTTTCTTGTGGCCGAAAATATCGTAACCCTTCATGATATCGGCTAAAGGCGCGCGATGGGTTTGCAGGAAGCGCATGTCAATTTTCTTGCTTTGAATAAGCTTGATGAGAGCGGGGATTTGATCTGTTTTAACAAGGCCCATATGGATCTTGATGTTTTTAATCCAGAGTTCGTTCATCTTTAGTTCCTGCGGCTTTTCAAACACGCCGATTATGGAAACGACACCCGCGGCTCTGACACATTCGATGGCCATGTTGTAGGTAGGCGTCACGCCCACTGCCTCGATTGTCGCATCCGCGCCGCGCCCTTCGGTCAGTTTCAATATTTCTTCGCGTACATTTTGCTTGGCGGGGTTGATAGCCACATCGGCGATGCCTTGTTTTAACGCGGTTTCAAGCCTGAAATCGTTTGTGTCCACGGCGATGATGCAAGCCGGGCCCCAAAGCCTTGAGGACGCCATTGCGCACATGCCTACCGGGCCCGCGCCGAACACGGCTACCGTGTCACCGGGTTTAATTTCCGCTTTTTCAGCGCCGAAGAACCCTGTGGAAAGAATGTCGCCAACAAAGAGCACATCGTCATCCGTCAGATCGGCGGGAATTTTGTATACGCCCAAGTTAGCATGGGGAACGCGTACATATTCGGCTTGGCAGCCGTCAATCATGTAACCGAAAATCCAGCTTCCGGTTGTGCATTGCGAGTATTCGCCCTTACGGCAATAATAGCAATGCCCGCAGGAGGTGACGCAGGAAATGGCGCATCTGTCCCCCACTTTGACATTCGTAACGCCGGAGCCCGCTTCCACGACTTCGCCGCAGAACTCATGACCGATAATCAAACCGGGTTTGACGGGTAATCCGCCGGATTGGATATGAATATCCGTTCCGCATATGGTTGAGGTAGTGACTCTGACGATGATATCATCGTTCTCCTTAATTTGAGGAACGGGTACATCGTCCAAGCTGATGTTGTTCGGACCGTGATAAACCACGGCCTTCATGGTCTTCTGGTTCATAGTTAGCCTCCTTATTATTATCCGGCACTACGCCGTATCCGGCGCCTGTTTCGCGCCGCGCACGGTACGCTGCCGACAAAAAAAAGATATCACCAGGGGAGCTGTTTGTCAAGCCAAGTTTGTTAAAATTTTAGTTAATGATTGTAAAAATAACAGGTTTTTGGTTTACATCATCCGAGCTTTATGCATTTATATCGACTTAGTAAAAACACATTGAAACATAAATTACGCTTCGCTATAATCACCTTGGAGGTACGCATGAATGAGATGATTGAAGCCCTTCAAACAATTCGCGCTCCAGTGCATACGGGCGAGTATCATTTACATGACATGGTGCGGCATGCCCTGGCTGAACACGGGCTTCATCCCGCCCATGAAGTGAAGCTGGGGCCGCGTATGCGCATCGACTTTAAATGCGGCTCGGTTGGCATAGAGGTAAAAAAGGGACGCCCTCAGCCCGGGCGGCTGCTTGGGCAGATACGCCGCTATTTAGCCTGCGAGCAATTAGACGCTTTGATTATTGTAAGCGAGCGCTGCACGCAGGTGCCTAAACAGGTGAACGGTAAGCCTGTCCGTATTGTATCGCTTTACAAACTTTGGGGTATCAGCCTGTGAATATTAAAATACCGCAGTACTTATCTCCTCCGGATGAGGGCGGGCGTACGCACGGGACGC
>WRFT01000101.1 GCA_009776385.1 Clostridia bacterium | reverse complement strand
TCATCGCCATCGAGCGCGTGCGCGATTACAAGGGGCTTTATCATGTTTTGCACGGAACGCTTTCCCCCATGGACGGCATCGGCCCCGGAGACATTCACATTCAAGCGCTGCTATCCAGGCTGAGCGGCACGGTTACGGAGGTTATTCTGGCAACAAACCCCGATATTGAAGGGGAGGCGACCGCGGTGTACATAGCCAGACTCATACACCCCATGGGTATACGCGTCACGCGTATCGCCCATGGCGTTCCGGTCGGAAGCGATTTAGAGTACGCTGATGAAGTGACGCTCAGCAAAGCAATGGAAGGCCGCAGAGAACTGCTGTAATCTGTCAAGCGACCGGACTACGGGCGCAAAGCCGCATCGGGAGGCGAAAACATGCGACCGGAAACTATGCAAATGATTCTCTATTACGGGTTGCCGGCTGTGCTTGCGCTTCTCCTAATATGCGCTCTCTTTTTATATAAAACGAGTAAGCGGCAAAAGACGGATTTTAACAATATACAAAGTGAACTGGCGGAAGCCTTCCGCCGAATGAATACGGAATGGTCACAGATGATATACGGGCAGCTCGGCGACTCACGCGAAGCGTTAAGCCGCGGTATAGAATCTATTCATCTCACATTGCAAACCGTCGGCACCTCGCAATCGGAACACATGGAACGCTTGAGCCGTCATTTATCGGTCGGCGCAAGGGAGCAGGAGGAACGGCTGGACAAGCTGTCCCATACTGTAGAAGAGAATTTAAAGAAGTATGACATCCGCATGGACGCGTTTGTGCGGATATTGGATGAGAAGCTTTTGGCAAATGAATCCCGCATTGAAAAAATGCGCGATACCCTTGAGGCCGGCCTTAGCGGTATCCGTACGGAAAACGCCTTAAAACTGGAAGAAATGCGTAAAACGGTAGATGAAAAGCTGCATGAAACGCTGGACAAACGCCTGAGCGACAGTTTTAGCCAGGTGAGCCAACGACTGGAACAGGTATATAAAGGATTGGGTGAAATGCAAAACCTGGCTAACGGCGTGGGCGATCTTAAAAAAGTTCTGTCGAATGTGAAGACCAGCGGCATTTGGGGTGAAATGCAATTGGGCGCACTGCTTGAGCAAATGCTTTCCCCCACGCAGTATGATAAAAACGCAGCCGTGAACCCGGGTTCACAGGAACGCGTGGAATATGCCGTTAAGTTCCCGGGGCATAACGATGAGATTGTTTATCTGCCTATCGACTCCAAGTTCCCGCAGGAATCATACGCGCGCTTAATGGATGCCTTGGAAACGGCTGACCGCGAGGCGATAGCCGCTTGCCGCAAAGACCTTTACGTGCGATTGACGGAGGAAGCCAAACGTATTTCGGACAAGTATATCCACGCGCCGCAAACGACGGATTTTGCCGTGATGTTTCTGCCGCTGGAAGGCCTTTACGCGGAGACCATGCGCGATATGAGCATAGCGGAGTCGCTTCAGAGGCGTTTCCGTGTGGTTATCGCGGGCCCCTCCACACTGACGGCGCTGTTAAACAGCCTGCAGATGGGATTTCGTACATTGGCTATCGAGAAGCGTTCCGGAGAGGTATGGAAGCTGTTAAGCGCCGTAAAAACGGATTTTTCCCGCTTTTCCGAGTCGCTGCTTAAGACACAGTCACGCCTGCGGCAGGCGACGGACCAGATAGACGCCACCTTCATACAGACGCGCAAAATTGAACAAAAGCTGAGGGACGTCGAGTCCATTGAAGGGCCGGTAAAACAAATGACGCTTGAAACGCAGGAAACGCCCCCCGGCTTGCCCTGAGTTAAACACCAAGAAGGTTTGACTTTGAAAAAATACGAAGCTTGATTGATCCGTTATGAATGATTCTTTGTACTGTAGATGTCATTGTTTAGCGCCTTTTTCAATGGGTTGATGACTCTGTCGTGGCGAGAAAAACTATTAGGGAGGAGCGTTGATTATGGGACTGTTTAAGCCGGCGTGGATGAGCAATGACAAATCTAAAGCGCTAATGGCGATAATGAAAATAAATGATGAAAAAATACTATCTCGTGCCGCAAAGGAAGCACCAAATCCTCAAACTAGAGAAGCTGCAATTAGTAGGGTAAACGATCAAGAGACTCTTGTTCACATTGCTAAAAACGATATAAATGATACTTTACGCAAAGTAGCATATGACAGATACCAAGCAATATTATATGATATCGCCAGAAACAATGAAAATATACAAAGGCAGCAAGCGGCAGCTAGAAAAATAACCGATCAAGCAATGCTGGCTAGTCTTGCAAAAAGCAGTGAAGATTATGAAATTCGCACAGGAGTAATCTATAGTCTAACTGACCAAGAAATGTTAGCGGATGTAGCTAAACACGCCAAAGATACTGAAGTACGTATCAGAGCGGTTGATAATCTGATTGATAAAGTCTTCGCAGAAACTATCTTAACCGAAATTGTCGATAAAGAGGATGGATACTATGGCATTGAAGCAGCAGCTAAGCTAACAGACCAAACACTCAAACAGAGAATACTTGCCAATAAAATAAAGAATTACAAGTATGATGTGATGTATTATAAAATTGTAGCTAATAACATTACTGATCAAGAATCTCTGGCTGATATTGCACAAAACGCAATAAATGACAATACGCGATGGCAAGCGGCTACAAAATTAACAGACCAAATCCTTGCACAAAAAATATTTGACGATATTGCCCTTACCGTTAAGGACGCACACGTGCGTATGCATGCAGTTAATGAATTGATTTCTCCAGATTTATTAACACAAATAGCTAGAAATGACGAAGATTCAAAAGTACGCGATTTGGCTCAAAAGCGGCTAAAGGATCCGGATTTATATGGAGTTTGTAAAGGTAAACATAAATGGAAGTACGATAGGCAAATTTACTATCAAAATGGCGATCACGAGGGCATTGATAATGTATATACATGCGAAATATGCGGTAAAGAAGATAGAAGAGAAGTGGTGAATCGTCTAATGTAAAAACACACGAATGGTTTTAATGAGTTAATCCGCGCCTCCTTGATCGTGTAAAACAAGCCCAAGCAATCAATTAACGCCTCCTTAATGCTTTGACGTTTTCCGATACGAACTTACACCCCTCAAAGGTTTTACGGCGGGAAAGGGTAAATCGATAGGAAGGGTGCATTCTATCGAATGATAGGTACTTTGCCACCGCATAGACTAGGATTCGAACCGTATGATAAGCCGTACACCAGCCTGTGAGCGGTAACCATACGTTCACCCGTTCTCGCGACCTTGAGCCCATCCAAGCTGTCTTTATATCATCATGATGTTGAGCGTTATGAAGCGGTATCCCGTTTATTGAATAAATAATAACTCAAAATGGGGGTACGATGTTTCGCCGCCGCCCTCTATGGACATGTTGTGCAAGCCTATACAGCGTAAGTACACTTTATAGGGAAGACCAACGGTTAAGCCGGGTTCCTCCGAGGTGGTGACGACAATGAAGTGACTGTACCCTTTTTTATTACGCGTCATCGCCATGGTAATTAAATAATCCGGTCCGTCCGCTCTGATATCGGTGACATACGGCGAGTAGACCATCACACGCCCGTCGTACGCGTTAATTTTACGTGTCAACTGTCTGTAAGACGGCTTAATTGCCTCTTTTCTGATTCTGTTGCGCATTTCTGTTTCCGTAAAAACGCGTGTTCCCTCAAACTGGAAACGCCGCTGCTGCGAGCCGGTTTTTGTAATGACCAATGTAAACTCATAAACACCCTCTGAGGATGTATCAATCGTGAAGGAAAACGTTTTTTTAGCGCCTACCGTCGCGTTCTTTTTCTTGTTGCCGTATAGAAGCTGAACCTTCGCCCCCTTTACGGATGTGCCCGACAGGGTGATGCTGTCTGATGTAATTTCCATTGGTATCGGCTGTGTGATGTTGACGGGTAATAGGGACGCGCTATAGGTAATGGTGTTGAAATCATCGAAAGTTTGCACCACCTCATCGCCGCTTAAAGCGGTGAGCGTGAATACATAGACCCCCTCCGACGGGAGCTTGACCGGCATGGTGAACTCACCTTTTTTATTGATGGTTGCGGTAAGCGTTTGCGCACTGCCGTCTCCCGGCCTTGCCAAAGTGCCTACCAGTACCAACCCGGGTTCACCTTTCCCCGATAGGGTGAAGGCGCTTGTATTCGTTTCCATAGGGGGATACTGATCAAACGTCACCCTGCGAATCACCCCGGCCGCGGAGAGGAGGCTTTTATCATAGGTAACGGAATTCATAATGCTATCCAGTTCCTTGCTGTCCGCCGCCTTCAGTTTCCGGTCGAAAACTTTCATATCCAGTTGTATGGTGTAGCCGTTTTTTACGGTTTTTCGTGAGTAACCGTTGTACAAGAAGTCTTTTCCTTCAGAACGCGTATACTTTAGACGCAGGAAGCGGCCGCTTTTCGCCGTCTTTTTCCATTCCGCCGCGGAGTACTTATAGCCCGCCAGTTTATATGTTTCTCCCGATAGGTGCTCTTTGCGGTAAAGCCCCCGCTGACCGGGTGTCAGTTGATCGATATCATAAATTTCATGGGCGTCCGCATCTTGTAAAGCCGTAATCTCAAGGCAAACATCGGAGGAAGCATTCCACGCCTGCAATAAAATGCCTTCGGAGGCGAATATTGCCGGCACTTCGTCCGCGTTATATCCCTTTGCCAAGAGGAGCTGTACATGGTCTTGAGCGTTGAGCGGCGTGATGGCAATATACTTATCCGGAATCGTCACAGTCATTCCGACTTCCTCGAAGGTAAAGGTTTGCGCAATCGCCGGTACAGCAACGAATAACAGCAGCAATATAGCGGATATGAACAGGATTTTACGCATGGTACTCATCCTTTCTGAATAACGGCCGCGCCGATATCATGGGCTGGGTTCGAATATATACATCCGGGCCGTCTTAGCCCTTTGACCCGCATATTCCGTATCACCCGCGGGAATCATTAGCATAACGCCGCGCATTTGTTTATCGATGCAGAGGAAATTGTCGGCTTCCACCAGATACCGCTCGCCGTTATCCGCGTCAAAAACGATAACGGGACGGCTGTTTATATATAGGAGGTCTGCTATCACACCCGGCAGAACGGAATCGCTGATACCGGACATTTCCTTGCGGAAAGATTCGGCGCGCTCTTGTTGGCTCATCATGCGTTGTATGTTGATGGGCAGCGTATTTTTTTTATATTCCTCCGCTGTTAAGGTTAACGTAAAGGTGTAATGCCCAGCCGATTCAAGCCGGATACTTATTGCAAAAGAACCGTCTGCGCGTACCGGTATAGACGTCGCTTTTTTCTTCTCGCTTATGGTAACAACGGCTTCCGGAAGGGTGCGGCCGTAAAGGGTATATAAAGACAGGTCGGTTATGATTTCTCCGGTTGGCAGCGCCACGGGTACGGCGGTTTTTACCATGATAACAGGCATGCTAATCACACCGTATTTCCCGCCGTCAATCGCGTCAATCCTCAGTACATTCCGCCCTTCTTTTAAATGACGAATCATGATGCCGAATTGCCCGTTCGCATCCGCCCTAAAGCGTTCGACGCCTTTGCCGTTTAGATAATAGCGCATCCCGACATCCGGCTGCGTCGTGCCTGTAACATAAAGAGAGTTTTGATAAACAATAGAGGGAATCGGATCCAGCGTCAGAGGAACAGCCGAACGTTGAACCTTCTGTTCGGCAACTCCCTCCGGCATCATGATATCCAGATCCGGCAGGGACTCTATCCCGAAAGAGGCATGCTTATCATCTTTCGCCGCCAAAAAAAGTACGGATTCGGCGCCGGTGCGAAGCGATGATAGGACATTCTTGTTGGGATACGCTCCAAATGACTCAAACTCGAAAGAAAAAACCTCGCCATACCTGAGTGTTTTAAAGGATAGATTCCATTGCGTGAGCCCCTGTTTTTCCGTGCCGGTTTCTATGTAGAAAAACCCGGGCATCGCATCATCCCAATACCCCTTCGCGGTACTGTTTTTTAGAAGGCAGGCGTCTAACCATATATTTTTTTGATCGAAGGTAAGAGAAAACACATCCGGCTCCGTCAAGCCCGCGGGAGGCGCTTCCCTTCTGAAGGTAAAAACATTGTTTGAAGCATCCATGACATAAAAGAGGATACCGCTGTTGCGAAGGTACGACTGCATCACATCGAAAGGAACACCCGTACGCGTTTGCGCGTCCGTATTGAATGCCGCGTCTTCCACCGATAAGCATAACCAGCCGTCCGGCGTATAAAAACGAACGCCATGACTTTCAAGGGAAGACACTGCAGCAACCCCCGCCGTTGTCATGGCAAGGAAACACGCAGTTAATACCGCGGCGGTGATACGTTTTCCTCTCATCGTGCGGTTCCCTCCCGCTTGGTATATACCCGGCTACTTGACGCTGCGCAAGATATTGAATGGAAAAATAACATATCGTACATGGCCGATGATCTGGTTTTTAGAAATAAGCCCGACAGAAGCGCTTCTGCTGTCATTGGAATTATCGCGGTTATCCCCCATGACGAAGTATTGATTATCATGAAGTGTCTGCGGTTCCATGGAGTGATTAATGCGGTTTAAGTCCGGTATAAGAAAGCTTTCATCCTGTTCCACATCATTGATAAAGACGGTAGTCCCCCGTATTTCTATGGTGTCCCCGGGTACGGCTATCAGGCGCTTGACAAAGTTTTCACGCCGACCGGGATAACGGCAGATGATGACGTCTCCCCGATTCGGTTCGCCCCATAAGTATTCCGGCTTCGTGACAAACACGATTTCCCCGTGATGCAGCGTTTCTAACATGCTGCGCCCCTCTACACGAACCGGCTCGAAGATAAAACAGCGCACCACCATGGCCACCACTGCCGCAACC
>WRFT01000100.1 GCA_009776385.1 Clostridia bacterium | reverse complement strand
CGCGCATCATGACGGCCGCCCTGTCGTGGGGCGGGTACGGTAAAAAAGCTTCCGTCTTGCTCCATACGGTTTCGTTCAATTGTACCGCCTCCCCACCCTGTTATGCCTTTTCAAACAATACGCTCATCCCCTGGCCGCCGCCGATACACAGTGAGGCCAGCCCGAAGCGCACATCCTTGCGCCGCATCTCTTGAATGAGCTTTACGGCAATTATCGCACCCGTGGCACCGATGGGGTGACCCAGTGAAATACCGGAACCATTGACATTGACAATTTCCGGATCCAAGCCAATCTCGCGTATACAAGCCAGCGCCTGGACGGCAAAAGCCTCATTAAGCTCCGCCAGCCCGATATCGGTGACAGACATGCCGGTTTTTTTAAGCAGCTTACGCGTAGCGGCCACCGGCCCCATGCCCATATATTGCGGATCCACGCCCGCGCAGGCATAATCCACCACCCTCACGAGCGGTGTACAGCCCAGTGACAGTGCCTTTTCCCGGGAAGTGACCACCAAAGCCGCGGCTCCATCGTTGATGCCGGAAGCATTGCCCGCGGTTACCATACCGTCCGCTTTGGCAAACGGCTTCAGCTTGGCGAGTTTCTCCGGCGTCGTATCCCGCGGATACTCGTCCGTATCGAACGAAAGCGTTTCACCGCGCTGTTTGTAGGTCACGGGCACAATCTCTTCTTTGAACTTCCCTTGTTGAATCGCGTTTTTAGCGCGTATTTGGCTTTGCAGCGCGTAAGCGTCTGACTCTGCGCGCGTCAAGCCGTATTTTTGCGCGATATTCTCCGCCGTGGTCGCGATATGCACTCCTTGGCCGGAAGTAGGCTCGCAAAGAGCTATGGTCAGGCTATCCGACAGCGCAAATTCCCCCACACCCATACGCATACCCCAGCGCGCATCCCTTAGTGTATACGGGTAGTTGGACATGCTTTCCGCCCCGCCGCATAAAACCAACTGCGCGTCGCCATGTTCCACCAGCGCGGAGGCAGTGACGATAGCCTGTAGGCCGGAAGCGCACATGCGGTTGACGGTCTGCGCCGACGCGCTTTCCGTCACACCGGCCTGCAACCCGACCAATCGCGCTAAAAAAGCGTTAAGTCCGTACTGGCCCACACAGCCAAACACGACTTCGTCTATTTCCTCACCGGTCAATCCTGCGCGCTCCAAGGCTGCTTTGGCCGCGATGCTTCCCAGTTCGATTGCGCTCTTATCCTTGAGTGAACCGCCGAACCCGCCCACAGGGGTACGCGCCAGCGATACAATGACTACATCCTGAAACATAGGGTATGTTCCTCCGTTCTGTTTGTCTAAAAATGAACCTTGTCCTTGCCCTTGAGATGCAGTTGTTCCCGCGCGTCATCAGGCTTGGCAATCTCAAAGTCCAGCGCTTCCAGGATATGTACAATCTTCTCCACCTGCTGGCCGCTGCTATGGGCGAGGGTGCCATTGGGTTTAATGTACAAGCCGTCTTCCATGCCTACGCGTACATTGCCGCCCTGCAGCGCCATCATGGTGGCCAGGCGGAACATTCGGCGGCCGGGCGCCACGGTACTGTATTGTATATCGGATCCTAACAGTTTTTTTGCCTGCTCGATGATGAACATCATCCCCTCGTTGCTGATGGGCATACCCCCCATGATACCGGGTACAAACTGCAGATAGATCGGCTTGCGTACAATACCCTTGCTTACAAAGTACGCCAGGTTGGCAATCTGGCCATAATCAAACAACTCATATTCGGGCAGGGTATCGCAATGATTCATCATGTTGATGCAGTATTCAATATCATGGAATGTGTTTTTAAACACGTTGTCATACGTGCGCTCTATAAACGGTTTCTCCCACTCGTATTCATGAGCTTGAATGCCATCCAGCATACGGGTGAGGCAGAAATTAATGGAACCGCCGTTGGCGGAGGCAATCTCCGGGCTAAAACGCGGTATCACAGCAAAGCGTTCCTCCACCGTCATGCCTTGCGCGCCTCCGGTAGTGATGCCGATTACCACATCGCTGCGTGCCTTGATGCCGGAAAGAATCCGCTCGAATGTATCGTAATCCGCGGTAGGGCAGCCGTCCTCTTTACGCGCATGGATGTGCACGATAGCCGCTCCCGCCTTGGCTGCGCCAACGGCATCCTCGATGATCTGATCCGGTGTCTTGGGTAAGTACTTGGACATGGAGGGTACATGCACGCCGCCGGTAACTGCCGCAGAAACAACCACTTTTCTTTGCGCCTTACTCATAATAAAGCCTCCTTTAATTATATCATTACGGAATCCCGCAGCATTTTCAACGACGCGGCGGCTTCCGCAGGGTCCACACGCAGATCTATCTCCACCGACACCATACCACGATAACCGGTCTCATACAACCTACGTAAACGCAATGTATGCAGTTCCCGTTTGTTGTGCCGTATAAACCAACGCATTTGCGGAGCCCCGGCATCGTCTGATATATGGGCGTGGGTAATGTCCGACGCAAAAGGCGTCAGCGGGATATCCGCTTGGTTATTATGCTCCATGTTATAAAAATCCACCACCAAGCATACATTGTACGCGTCCACCATGCGTACCAGTTTCGCCGCTTCCTCCAGACGGTTTATAAAGTTACAGTAGCACGGGCCCAAGGCTTCCACACACACACGAATGCCCGTCCGGGCAAACACTTCCCCCGTCGCCGCAAAAAACTCCGCTGCCTGTGCCCACGCCTGTGCAATGGGAAACCCATCGGGTAAAACCCGTGAAAGCGGGGAGCCAACTCCCACCACACGCACACCCAACTCCGCCGCGCGTTCCGCGCTGCGCAACGCCCATTCCCGCGCTCGATTTAACATAAACCCCGGACCCGCGATGCGAATCTCCGGCGGGCAGTACGCGTTTAAGCCCAGGCAAGGCAGTGCGCCCTGAGAGACGATACGCCGTAATGAGGTAAACTCATTAGGAGACATGGCACATACCGCGCGGTTTGATAACTCCACATAATCGTACCCGGCCGCCTCGATTAACGCGTAATCTTCCGGTACGATGACACAGCCGAATTGCATACGCGTACTCTCCGTTCTGTTATCGAACGTCAATGCCTGTTCTGCCGATGCGGCGGTACACCATTTTACACACCGATCTTCCTTTCTACACACCAAGCATAGCCGCGCCAATCATCGGGGCATCCTCTCCCAATGGCGAAACATCGATTTTTAACGCCTCCCCTACCGCCAGTGCGTAAGCGCTAGCCCTTATGTGAGCTATAAGGGGTGCGATATAAAGCCCCATTTGCGCGGACATACCGCCGCTGAATATAAGCGCGTCCGGCGAGAGCGTGTTGATTACCGCGCATAACGCCCGACCGCAGTACGCAACGGCTTCGGCGATTATTTTTCGTGCAATAGGGTCATTTTTCTGTGCAAGCATAAACACATCGTGTGCGCTGTCAATCCGATGATGTAAATACGGATCTTCCTTGGCTGACAGAAAAATTCCGGTGCCCGAGGCATAGGCTTCCATGCAGCCGCGGCGGCCGCAATTACAGATTCGCCCATCCGATACCACCGGGATGTGCCCGACCTCGCCGGCTGTACCCATGCCGCCGTTGAAAATATGTCCATCTATTATAATGCCGCTGCCGATACCCGTGCCCAGTGTAACACAAATTAAGACGCGCTTACCCTGCCCCGCGCCCAACCTGTATTCACCTAAGGCAGCGGCTCGTGTGTCCTGGGCGAGTATAGGCGCTTTTCCGAATGCCAACGTAAAATATTCGGCGCAAGGTTCATTTATCCAATGTAAGTTGGGCGCATTTAGCACCACATGCCCGTCCGTCGTTCCCGGAACGCCTATCCCGATGCTGACCACATCCGCGCGGGTCAAACCATTGCTTAGCAGCAACTCGTCCGCACGCGCAGCAAGCAGTTGCATGAACTCTCCGGCGCCTGCACCCCTTTGAACCGGATACCTTTCTTTATAGAGCAAATGCCCGTCTTCTTTAAACAAACCGATGTTTACCTTTGTACCGCCCACATCCATACCCAACCGTACACCCATGCTATCACTCCATTCACAGGTAATCCGGGTATTCGCCTTTACCTTCGGATGCTTTATTCACACTATTTGGTTCGCGGAGCAGCCACCGACTGACGCTGCACCAGATAAGGAGATAAAAGGATTTGCTTGGCGCTGGTGCCTTCCCGTTTGCCGCTTTGCTCCAAAATTAGTTTAACGGCCATCTCGCACATCTCTTTTTCCGGGAAAGCAATACTTGACAGTTTAGGTGAGAGCACTTTGGCAAAGGTATCGTCAATGCCGACTAACGACATGTCGCGCGGCACATGAATATTGTTTTCATATAAATACTGCGACATGCCCACCAACAGGCTGTCACTGGCGACAATGGCTGTTGGCCACGGATGAATGGTAAGATGCCTTTGAAGAGCGGTATACCCCTCGTCAAAGCTGTAACTGTCCGTCGAAACCAAAACAGCATCGTTTCCTAAGTTGTAAGCGTCGGCCGCGCGTAAGAAACCATCGATACGGCTGCGCTCCACAGGATTGTCCTCGCCCTGATTAAAAAAAGCAATGCGGCGGTGCCCGCGGGCAACCAAATGCTGCACAGCCAGAAAAAGACCTTCCTGAGCGTTGATAAGTACCTTGCTGATATGAAAGATATCTGCTACGCGCTCTATCATCACTACAGGAAACGGTAATGTTTGTAAATAGCGGCGTATTGGCATAAAATCGATGGTATCGGCCAGTGAATTAAAGATAACGCCGCTTATGTTGTAAGCACGCAAATTGTCTATTATTCGCGTGATTTGTACGGCCGAAAAATGGGCGTCTACATGCTGCGTGATAATAGAGTAACCGTTTTCCATAGCATATCTGCCGATACCATCGGACAAACGGCCGAAGAGCGGGTGCGCGTTTTCGTGCAAGAAATGTGCAATAATTTTGGCATTGGGCAGGATGGCCGTACGGTTGGTTTGTTTAGGCACATACCCCAAGCGTGCGATTGCCTGCTCGATGCGTTGCCGCTTCAGCGCGGATACATATCCGTTATTGCGTACCACACGGAGCACCGTTGCCGTTGATACGCCGCATGTCCGTGCGATATCTTGCAGTGTCACCTTGCTCATTTTATCTCCCCGCAGCCGTACTTAGCGTGAACTGTTGATTCTACACATGCCTGCATCTTAGCATGGTGTTGTAAATGTGTCAATAACAAGGGTTTTCACATCAATTTTATGAGTTTTTTTCACATTTCCATAAAACTTTTCACTTGACAGCCACGCGAATCAGCCACTATAATACGAACGGCAATGAATCGGTGTATGAGCTGAAGAGGCCCCACCAAGGTTTGGGAGGACAATCACATGAAAGCCGTCGTGACCATCGCCCCTAAACAGAGCGTCATTAAAGAGGTTCCCAATCCTGTTATGGATGACGATTCCGTAAAAATTAAATTGAAATACTGCGGCGTATGTCACTCAGAGCGTTATGATTGGTTGCACCATGCGGGCGCGTACGGTCACGAACCGATGGGTATCATCGTTGAGGTCGGCAAAAATGTCAAAGGCCTGACTGTAGGCGACCGCGTCAGCGGCCTATGGGGAAGCAACATGCCCGGTACAGGCGGCATGGTTGAATATGCTGTAGCCAATGTCCGTCAAAGCACTATCATTAAATTGCCCGACCAAATCCGCGACGAGGATTTGGTAGTCGAACCGCTCGCGTGCTTGTTAAGCGCGGTCAGCAAGGCCAAGTGCAGCATGCCGGGCACCAAGGTGTGCGTCGTGGGATGCGGTTACATGGGCTGCGGAGCCATCAGCCTGCTAAAGCTGCGCGGGTGTTATGTGGTAGCGGTAGATATCCGTGAATCCTCGCTCCGTGACGCATTGGCTTACGGCGCCGACGAGGCGCTAACCCCGGACGAAGCGTTAAATCGGTATGTGCGGGACTCCGACGGAAACTGCCCTATCGAAGCGGGATTTGAATGCGTCATGGAATGGGCGGAGACCAATGAATCCCTGGATTTAGCCATTCAACTGACCAAGATGTGCGGGCAGTTATGCGTCGGCGCTTATCACACCGGCCCTCAACGTGAAGTCAATGTGCAATTACTTGGCGTCAAGGCTATCGACATGCATCACACCCACCCGCGTGAAAACGATCTGCTTATAACGGGCGCCATCCATTCAGTGGAGATGCTGGACCGCGGCGCATGGAATTTTAAGAATATCCCTACTATGGTATATCCCATGAACCAGTTTGACCGCGCTATGACGGAGATGGAAACCAAGTATGGTCACCACCTTAAGGCACTGATTAACATGGAAATGGCCGACGGAGAACCTTACCTGGTATAACTACCTGAAGCAATGGTGTTCCTTTAGCTTCACATTCTGTTCGCCCCAAAGCACTTCAAACGATTGGCGCGGCCCATCCGCGTCAATCGTTTGTTCTAATTTCCCCCAGCTCTTACCCGTGCTGAAGAAACAACAGAACGCCTCCGCGCATACATTGGGCTTAAAACCTATCGCATTCTGCCTTAAGTCATAAGCAAACCCCGACGCCGCAATCAACAACCCCCAACTGGCCATTGAACGGGCGTAATGATTCCCGCATTCAACCTCGTTCCATGGGTTACGGCGGAAACCGTCCTGACGAACGCGCACCGCTTTTACAAGCTGGACCGCCTCGTCGGCATATCCTTCAAACAACAAGTGCGCCGCAACCTGATACTCAACACCGGACCACACCTCGTCGCTATATACAAACGGTATCTCCGGCCGCCCGCCGTTGGGCCAACTGCACAGTACCAGCCCCGCCTCGTCATTTAAAGCGTATGTACGCTGCACATTTATATGATTGCGTAATGGGCG
>WRFT01000099.1 GCA_009776385.1 Clostridia bacterium | reverse complement strand
TCGCCGTCGCTGTATATGTCCAGCCCCAAAGCCGCGCCCCACTGATCGCACCCGCAGCCCTTGCGCCCTGCCTCCGACTCCCAACACATGGTTTCCGGCTTCATCACGCGAAGATACCCTTGCGGCATCTTCGCGTATACATTACCCTCCACCTTGTTCTGCAGCGATAACAATTTAAGGGCGGCCTCCTCGCAATCATAAAAAATGTTGTTATAAATCCGCGTGTCGCGGTTGGTGCCTCCCCGTCCGTTTTGAAGCCGAAACGCCACGGACTTGACGAAATACCCTGCGACATGGCATTTCCCTATCAGGTTATGGGCGATCCGCGTTTCATCCGTACCTTCCAAATAAATGCCGAAGCCGTATTTGGCGTCGGTATCCTCAGGGCTGTACCATTCCGTCACGTTTCCGCCGGACGCAGACGCTTCTGGGGCATAGCGCCCCTCGGCATTCCAGATGATATTATTATCAATCATGTTTTCATGGTCACGGTTACATTCAAGGTACACAAGGCCGCGGACGTTCTTTCCGTTTATCAGCAAGTTTCCCGTGATACGGCAGTTGATATGGTCGCAATCAAGCCAAATGGCGTCTCCGCCGTAACAGTCCTTAATGACATTGCGCCGAATCAGCGCGTTTATGCCGTGGTGAAGCTTAATCCCTCCGGATTCCCAGGCCAATTCCATGCCCTGCCAGCCTGTCCCCGCAATCAAATTATCTTCAATCAACAGGTTTTGTGACCTTAAACCCGCAATGCCGCAAACGCCGGCATCCCGGATGGTATTGCGGCGGATGATGGAGTTTCCGTATATGCGTTCCGCGTCATGGCTGTACTGCCAGCATTCATTTCCGCAATCAATGCCCACAGCGTTTGACCAATCGATAACGCAGTCTTCTATGATCCAATGATGGCCGCGGCCGCAGGAGATGGCGCCGCGCTGCGGCACGGGCGCGCCCATGGAAGCATGCGCAAAGGTCATCCCGCTCACACGGATATATGAAGTAAAGGCCTCGGTCGGCGCGAAACACTGTTCGCGGCAGGTTAACTCAATTAAATGATCCTGCGGATTCGCATCTCCGGCAAGGCGTATATGCACCGTCTGTCCGTTAGCCTCTACCCAATACGTATTATCCCATACGGCCAGCTGCGCGTAAACCTGAACCTGCCGCATCGGCTTGCCGTTCACAAACACCATACCCCGACGATTTAAAAAGGGAACCATGTTTGCCTTGGTATAATCTAAAAAGAGGCGGTCATGGATGACATTCACGGCGCAAAAAGGGTTATACCCCATGAACTCCTCCGGCAATAACCGTACCGCCCAAATGCTGGCATTTTCCGAGTAGTCACCGTCTTTGTCGGCGCGCCATAAACTCCAACCGGTGCTCCGTGTGAACTGTCTGGCGATAACCGACGCTTTAACGACGACCTCACCATCCCCATACGCTTCAAAACACACCATTCCGTCAATGCCGCTGCCGCTGGCTGCAGGCCTTACGGTTTCACGGTAGACACCCTTATGAACGCGCACCTTTGTCCGGGGGCCGGCTGCCTTCGCGGCCGCGCCGATGGTTAAAAACGGATGCAAGGCACTGCCGTCGTTTGTGTCACAAGCGCCCGGCGCGTTAACATCCACATGCAATTCCCGGTTATAGCTCGTTTCATCATCCCAAAACGCAAAAGAGTTGCCATCAGGTAAAATTGAGCTTGAATCTTTATTCATTTTATATCCCCTTAATACTGATGATCCCTGCCGTCCAGCACGGGAAGGCGGCGTTCGAGCGCGGCACGGGAAAACTCCACCGTTTCATGGGCTTCTTCGGGGGTCATGCATCCGACGGCCACCATGTCCTGCGGGCGGATGGTGTTCCACACAAAGTTAAGGCCTACCAGGGGGTTTAAATGCCCCGCCGCCATGGGCTTGATGGTCAGTACCGGCTTTTTAGCCTTCCAAATGATTTTTTGTACGGTCTCCACTTCCATTTGCATCAGGAAACCGGCGGCATTATATATCTGTATATAGGTCTCCACATCGTATTCGTTTTCATCCGCGAACTCAATAATCTCCGGCATATGCGCCGATAAGCCGGGAATCATGCCATGCTCCCGTATCATATACAAATAATCGGCGAGGCGGTCGATAGTACGTGTCTGCTTGTTCACAAGCTGCTCGACACAAACATGAAGGGGCATACAGATATGGACGCCCGCCTTCTTGCAATTTTTGATGTAATCGTCTGCGGCTTTTAATGCTTCCTTTGTGTCACTCATGTCAAAAAAGGCCAGTTCGATAAAATAGACCTTTTTACCCGTCCGGTCTTCGGCCAGCTTGATGCCGTCCAACGCAAACCGCGACTTGGAAAGGCACCCTATAATGGTATCCACGCCGTATTCCAGATAGGCTTCAATGATGTCCGCGACGGCGGCGGCGCTGTGGTTAATTTCCCGGATATGCATGTCGCGGGCATGGGTGCGGTGCGATCCGCCCATGATGTTGTTTGTGCCTATAACCATGCGTGATAGGGAAAGCCCGCCCACCTCGGTGCGGGGGAAGGGTTGATGGCTCATGGTGACATCTCCTTTAGATTTGGTAAGAATGCCTTGAATTGCTCAGAACCTGCATGCATAGCATACAGGTTCCGAGCCGCATTGTATATAGGTTATGAGTGCGTAAGAAGCTTAATATCCGTACAGATCGGCATATTCGTTAATCTGCCTTTGAACCTCTTCCAATACCTTCTCAAGTCCCGCTACCCGAAGCTGTGCCCTGAACTCCTCAAGGGTGGACAAATCGGCCGCGCCGTAAAGCAGCGGCTTCATGTATTGATCGTCAAGCTGAGCAATCGCGGCCAACTCGGCTTCAATGGAGTCCCGGTTAAGCTGGAACGCGTTAAGCCTATCCTTCACCGCGGCAGCCCGTGCCCTCTCCCTGGCGGGCAGGAAGTCCGGCCATTGATTCGGGTTGGCGTACTCTCTCCACAAATCCATGTTCCTAAAGTTCCAGTTCATCAACGCGCCCGGGTTAAAGCCGTTGGTCTGCGCGCTCACACCTTCCGGAAGCGTGATGTTTCCTTGCTCGTCAAGCACATAATGCACGCCTTCGAAGCCGTAATAATGCAGGTCAAAGTACTCTCTGTCGTTGATGAGCAAATCGAGTACCGCCAACGCGCGCTCGGGATATCTGCAATTTCTTGGAAGCGCGGTGGCATCTTGCAGGGTGGCGGCTTGGAAAAGATAACCCAGGTTATCAAAGGGGAACCAAGCCGTCGGCTCCCATTCGGGATTGTCGGCGAAAATTTTATCCCCGATATCGCCCTTTAATCTGTCCAGATGCGCAATGGATAGGGCAGATCTGCCGATGGGCATCGAATCATAAGAGGGGACTTGGTTGGACAGCGCGCTCTTAGACCAGAAACCCTTGTCAGCCCAGTCCTTCGTCATCTTGCAGAATTCCTCAAACTCGGGTGTGTCAACATAGCAGAACACATCTCTCAGGTTCTCTTGGGCCGCGGATACGGGATAAGCCAGGAACTTGTCCAGCAGGGGCGTAAAGCCGGCCCAGTTGTTTTCAAACCAGAATAATTGCATGACGCCGCGGTCCAGCGTGCCGCTTAGGTGGAAGGGGATGATGTCCGGTTCATTGTCCTTAACAGCCTGAAGATACGCCTCCAGCGTCGGGACGGAGTTGATGGGATCCAGGCCATACTTCTTTATCAGGTCGTTCCTGTACATGACACCATCGGGAAGAACCATGGTAAAATAGCTGGGCAGCGCGTAGATATGCCCGTCATAGCTGCATTCTACCCAGTCTACCTCGTCAAACCGGGAGTAGCATATCGGGGCGTACGCGGGCAGCAATTCTTCCAGTGGCAGGAACGCGCCTTTTTGGGCGTGCTCGACAAACGGTGTCCAGTTTGCCGTGTAAACGATATCGACCGGTTCGCCGCCGGTCAGCAGCATCGCGTAGGTCGATTGATATTCCGTCCACGGAATCCAGTAGAATTTCAACGTGCAGTTCAAATCGACCTTCAGTTTTTCGTTAAGAGCGTCGATAACAAGTTGGGCATCCGCTTCCGGCTCGCCGAACTGATAGACGATCAGTTCGACGTATTCGGATGTATCAAGCGCGACAGCCGTGCCCGTACCCATGATGGCAAACAGCATAACCAGGGCGAGTAATAGGGTGATAAAACGTTTCATAAAAGCCCTCCGTTTAATTTAATAAGTCATCTCGTTCACGCGGGAAACCGTTTAGGTACCTTCTTTCCTCCTTCTTTGTTTAAAAGTTCACCGGAGCATACTCTTATCGGGCTCCACCTTCTTTCATGTATTAAATGCTGTTTACCGTATCCCGGATCAGCCTTTCACCGCTCCGATGGTGAGGCCCTTGACATAATACTTCTGGATGATGGGATACAAAAGAATAATGGGGCCCGTAACAACCATAGCCGTGGCCATTTTTACTGTTTCTGTCGGAAGGTTTCCGGTGGATATCACGGCTCCCGTCTGGCTGAGAATTTTGGCGATATACTCGGCGCTCCGTAACACTTCATAAAGCAGGAATTGCAGCGGAAACATATCCCTTGTGTTAATAAACAGAAGCGCGTGGTACCAGTCATTCCAATACCCAAGAGCTAAAAACAAGCCGACGGTCGCCAAACCCGGCGTGGACAAGGGCAAGATAATCTGGGCGTAAATTCTAAAATCGCCCGCGCCGTCAATTTTAGCGGATTCAACAAGTGAATCCGGTACGGAGTTGAGAAAATTGCGGAAAAGAATAATATACCAAGCGTTCATCAACGGCGGCAGGATGAGCGCCAGGTAATTGTTTTTTAGTTGCAAGTACTGTACCACCAAAATATAAAAGGGAATCAAACCCCCGCTGAACAACTGTGTAAAATAAAACCCGAAAGCGAATGCGTTCCTGTACTTAAAGTCCTTTCGGTATAGGACATAGGCCGTCATGGAGATTAAAAACAAGCCCAACAGCGTTCCTGATACGGTCACCATGGTTGAAACACCGTAGGCATTCATTATTTTGCGTGGGCTTTTAAAGATGAATTCATAAGCGCTTGTAGAAAACTCCCTGGGGATAAGGCTGGCGCCATACCGCAAAACCGACTTTTCGCTGGATAGGGAACTGGACAGAATCGCCCAAAACGGCAGCAGGCAGAACAGCGCAAAAATGAACACCACCATGTATCCGATTATATTAAACGCGATGGTAGAGCCTTCCGTTTTAATTTTAATGGTTCGGCTGTACCGGTGTTTTATCGTGCGCACTCCATGGCCTCCCTTCTGTCCTAAAACAGGGCATAATCCGGGCTGACCCGTTTGACAATCGCGTTAACCGACATAATTAAAACGAAGCCGAAAAAGGACTGGTATAAACCAACGGCGGTTCCCATTCCAACATCGAAGGAGTTCACCAACGCGCGGAACACATAGGTATCAATGATATCGGTGGCCTTATAAAGGGTACCGTTTGCGCCGATAATTTGATAAAACAATTCAAATTGGCCTCGCAGGATGTTGCCAAGCTGCAAAAGTAATAAAATGATGAAGGTGGGCTTTAGCATGGGGAGCGTAATATAACGGGTTTGCTGAAAGATGTTCGCGCTGTCAATCCTTGCCGCCTCGTACATCTCTCTGTCGATACCCATAATGGCGGCCAGGTAGATGACACTGCCGTACCCGATGCCCTTCCAAATGTTAAACAAAACAAGGATGTATTTCCATGCCCCGACATTACCGTACATGTTAACGGGCTCAAGCCCCAGCGACCTTAGTATCGAATTGAGCAGACCGGTCTCATAATTGAGTATATTGTATACCACAAACCCCACTAAGACGTATGATACGAAGTACGGCAGGAACATCAGGGACTGTGTGATCTTTTTATAGTATCGGCCCGGAATCTCGCTGATGAAGATGGCAACCATAATTTGGGCGATGTTGCCCGTAATCAAAAATGCGATATTGTATAGCACCGTGTTTTTCGTGATATTAAACAGAGCCCCGGAAATATATAAAAAACGAAAGTTATTCATGCCTACGAAGGGGCTGCCGAAGATACCGCCAATGTAGTTGAACTTGGTAAACGCAAGGTAAACACCGGCCATGGGTAGATACTTGAAAACAACAAAATACAGTATGGCGGGCAGCAGCATAATAAAGAGCACTCTGTTTTTGCTAAGTTCGGTAAGAAATCCATGCTTCTTTTTTATCGCAATGAACTCTGTCGCCGATAGGGCTGCCTTGTCCCCATTCCGTTTCCGTTTTACCAACCCGAAAGCCTCCCGTGCGTGGATTTACCAACTTCCGAACTGAGTGTACTGTTATGTAAAAAAAGCATAACACCATACTTTTTGCCTGTCTATAGGCTGTTTGTATGATTACAGGGAAATCTGTTTGATGTTATAAAAAACAAGATGATTCAACTTACATTTTAAGGTCAATCAACCTTCATCGGCTTCCCCAACCGAGCGATATTTACCTTAGCGCAGCATGAAAGCCTCAAGCTGCCTTTGCAGTTCGGCTTGTATATCCTTCACGCCGGCTGCGGCTAATTTATCGCGCACCATTTTAAGTCCGCTCTCCACATCCACATAGCCGTAGGACAACGGTAACCCATACTGCTGCCATACATTAAACACCGCGGCGCGCTCGTTCTTAACCGGTTCATACTCCGGAAAGAACAGTGCAATTGGGCTCTCGGCAGATAGCGCTTCCAACGCCGCGGTTACCTCTTGAAGGTTCGGCGGCATACCCACGGGCGGCTTGAAAAACTTGTTTTCTTTAAAACCCCAAGAGCAGTAAGCCTCCGGTTCAAAGCCTTCGGTATCCAGCGCCAGTAGCTCGCCCCTTTCGTTTATCTCCCAGTGGGTACCCCGGATACCGTAGGTCAGCAGGTCATAGTAACTTTCGTCATGCCGCAATAGTTCCAAAAACATTAAGGCGCGTTCCGGGTTTTTAGCGGA
>WRFT01000098.1 GCA_009776385.1 Clostridia bacterium | reverse complement strand
TGAGTGGCGTGGCGGTCAGCGATCCAGGGGTACTCCTCCTCACGTCTTCGCGAGCGAAGCGCAGCGATCCAGGGTACCTCTCTTTTGCCTTGTGACTTATGCATATGATGTTTTTCTGGATCGCCACGCCGTTTACGCGGCTCGCGAAGACGTATACCATGGTATTGGCATGTTTCATCAATGTATTCCCCTCGGCACGTCATTGCGAGCCGCCGAAGGCGGCGCGGCAATCCAGGGTTCCTTGTCCTGACTTCGTGCTAATCCATCATCTTTTCTGTATCGCCACGCCGTTACACGGCTCGCGAAGACGTACCCTTGGGGTCTGCATTGCCCGATTAGTGCGTTACCCTTGTCACATCTTTTTTCGCGCTTTTCGCGGTTCAATCGTCCCTCCACGTCGTGGTACTGACCACTAACCACTAACCACTGCCACCCGCGTATTTCGCGGTTAAACCGTCCTCCCCGAAAGAACCTTTTTTCCGGGTGTTAACTCTCAGTTCTTTACGTTAGGGGACCGGGGGAGGTTTCGATTCCTCCCCCAAGATCCCCTAACAACCCCATTCCCCCTCACAAACGACCAGAGCTACCGCCCTGGACCCGAAAACCGGATCACCACAGGCCGCCACGCTTTGCTCGCGGCTAAAGGTTCACACGGCTCGAGAAGATGTATCTATGGTATCTGTTTATGCCTGATCAATGCGTTACCCTTGTCACGTCTTCGCGAGCGTGAGCCTTTAGCCGCGAGCCGCGTGAGTGGCGTGGCGGTCAGCGATCCAGCGTTCCTCCTCCGTCTTTTTTCGCGAACTACGCGGTTATATTATCCTTCTTCCTTGTCGTCGTATCCACTCTCCACTCACAATTCTCCACTCTCAACTCTCCACTCCCAACTCTCCCTCCCCCGTCATCGCGATCCGCTTGCGGCGGCGCGGCAATCCGGTATAAAAACAAGGGACGCGCCTCGGCGCGTCCCTTGTTTTGACGCTTCGGCCACTAAAACCATTTCAGCAGATAATCCAAATCGGTATGATCCAATGTCGTAAATTCAAACGCTTCTTGTTGTATAATATCTCCCGTGCGCGCGTCCAGTTCCACCTTGTAACGCAGGCCATATTGCTTCTCGTCCATATCCACCCCGCAAAGCATCCCGGGACCGGGCTGTATGAGGAATCTCCACAAGGGTTTATCCGGATAGGTTATGTCAAAGGATGTGCAAATCCAACCGTATTGTGAAAGCGTTTTATCATCAAGTCCGTATGCGCCGCGTATCGCCTTAAACGCAAGATCCAGCGCCTGTTTTTGCGGTATATCCTGTTCTCCCGGCAGCCCGTATGTATACGTCGCAGCCGCCAGCAAATCATTATCTACCTGTCCGTCATAGGTAAGGGCGCTTAAGTCTCCGCT
This sequence comes from Clostridia bacterium, assembly GCA_009776385.1. Classification (GTDB taxonomy): domain Bacteria; phylum Bacillota; class Clostridia; order Christensenellales; family Aristaeellaceae; genus WRFT01. The sequence goes on along the minus strand of WRFT01000098.1, from coordinate 5,663 downwards.
GTCCAGTATGGCTTGAATCCAGGGCTTCACCTTTTGGGAGTACTCGGCCTTCTGTTCCAAGGTGCGGTTCCAAAACACATCATTTGCCTGCGTAGCCAGTTTGATATCCGCCACATACACCGGGTGGGACCAATAGGCGTTGCGCCGCGTTTCTTCGTTAGCCCATTCCGCCCTTTCCGCCAGCAGGCTTTCCATAGACTGTAACAGTTCCCCGGTTTCCGGATGAATAAATACCCAGAACATACCAAACAGCCGTTCTTGATTGGGCATGGTATCCGGCGCTGACAATTCCACATACCAGTATGCCTGTTTATCGCCCGGCGCCGCGAATTCCGGCACCTGAAACGAAGTGGTAATGATAAAGCTGCTTAATGCGTTTTCCTCTACCTCGTAACCTTTGGCGATTTCTCGCAGGGCGATGGCGATGGCTTGCGCTTCATCCACAGGGCCTTCCGGCCGCATATACAGGGTGTGATCTTCGCCTTGCAGGCCCATATCTACCATCAATTCCGAGTACCAGGCTTGTTCCTCCTTGCTCCATTGCGTAAACGGGCCCCAGGCCGCATCCATGATTTCCATGAAACTGATTTCCGAAACCTCCAGCCCGGTGAACGCGATAAGCGCGTCGTCGGCGGCTCGGTGCGCCTCAGCCTCCGGCAGGGTACCGGCTATCAACTGCTTCACGTGCGTGGTTTCCTCAATATATCCTAAGTCTGCCAGCGAGCAGACCAGCGTTGTTTTACTGGCAATAGACCACTGACCATAGTACCCTTCCGTTTGCTCTGTTTCAACCACCTGCCGTCCCATGCCGCGCAGAGAGATAGCCGCATAAGCGATACCGGCCAATAGAACCGCGATGATGGCAAATACTAAAACAATCGATATTTTTTGTTTCAAGACAGGTTCCTCCTTCAGTTGGTGCACAGCCTCCACATAGGCTTGATGAACATCTTTGGGGAGAACCGCGTAATTTTCAATCGAATTTTGCCTCATGGGGCCATACCTCCTTATCGTATTCCAGTTCAGCGCGAAGCCGTTTGCGGGCTTCCAGCAGCCTGTTTTTAACAGTTCCTGTAGGAGAGGCGAGCGCTTTGGCAATGTCCTTTACCGGATACCCCTCAAAATAGTGCATCACCAGGGGCAGCCGCAGCTTTTCCGGCAGGGTGTCGATGGCATACCGCAATTCTGTGTCCGGTTGGCGGGTTTCTACGGCTTGCTGCGCTTCCGGCATCAGCACATGCTTGGCTTGTTTACGCCGGATGGTTTTACATTCGTTGATGAGAATGCGTATAAGCCATGTGTTAAAATACCGTTCATCACGCAGTTTGTGCCGAGCTGCCCACGCTTTCAGCAGGGCTTCCTGCATGGCGTCCTGGCAATCCGCCTTGTTACCGAGGATAGCCCAGGCAATGCGGTACTGTGCTTGCGCGGACGCAATGGCTTTTTGGCCGAACACCTCTTTGGTAATCAACTTCCGTCCCTCCTGACGTGCTGTAATGCGCATTACACCCATTAGACGCGCAACCTAACGTGTTGGTCACTGATAAAATAAAAACGATTCAGCTCACTATATACTTCCATATGCCGCCATATCATACCCGCAAAACAAAAAAACACCCGGCACGGCGACAGCCGTACCGGGCAGTTTTAATAGGTTTTAACTTCAACCAAAGCTCTCGCTGGTATCCACCCATGTTTCGTTCACTGCATCGATGATGCGTTGCAGCACGATAGGGGAAGCCCATCCTTCATCCGATTGGTAATCCTCGCCGTAATAGCGTCGCCGAATGCTTTTAATGTCGCCGGTGATGCTGTCTACCTCCACAAGATACGGATTGTAACGGCTGCCGTCTTGATCAAATGAAGATAAATGCACCTTCCATACGGGGTTCGGCTCATCGCCCAGGTAGACGACGCCGTCATTGTTCCATATATAATCATCATAAGGCTCGGCATCCGGAACCGCTTTTTGGGCAAGCGCTACCGCTTCCAACGGGGGCATGGCATTGGCAGAAATGTCCGGGTACGCCATTTGCATGACCCCCAAAACACCTTTGTCATTGCCGTCGTACGTGGGTTTTACCGTCGTTACGGCTTGCTGTAAAGCCCGCAGTTCCGCCTGGCTCCACAGGCTGAACTTGTATCCGTACAGGCTTTGGAAGCGGCCTACAATTTGAAAGGCATATAGCACGTCTTCCCCCACACCGGGCGATATTTCCGCCAGCCAAACCTCGCCTTGGCTGCCGATGAAGATAGAATAGCCTGTTGCCTCAAGGGTGAGCGGCTCATAGAATACCCTCCAGTAGTAGCCCGGATACGCGCCGTCCTCATTGCCGTTGATAAAATAGTCGCCCGTCTTGTATACCGCCGGGTCATTCAGGTTGATGGCAGGGTCATATGCGGCATGGATATAATCCTGCGCGATTTGTATGGCTCGCTGCTGGCTGATGTCCCCTTCGCCCGGCAGCCCCAACTGCGGTTGTAAAAATATCCCGGTGGCAACGCACGCATCGTCAAACCACTTCTTTTCCTCCAATGTCCATAAAACCGGGTCCTCGCCGAACTCCGCCTTTGCCAGTTCCATCAACAGTTCTTGTTTATAGTAGCCTTCGCCCCGGCTTAAAAGGCTGTTGATGTTTCGCATTCCGTTTTCGGAGAACGTAATACCGTTTTCCGTTGCCAACGTCAGCAAAAGGCTCGTTTCCTCGGCGCTGTAGGCATCCCCTTCGCTTTGGTTGGCTATGGGGATGGCATGTTCTTGAACGATATCACGGGGCGTTAATAACGCGACAGCCAACGCGGTCGCCATCGCTAAAACCAGCGCGATAATCAGCACCAACCCGAAAGACAGCTTTTTTTTCACCTTTATTTCCCCTTTCGCGTTTGCCATGACGCGCCGTGCGAGCCGGGGGTCACCCTGTAACCCGGATAGGCTTGTGTCAACCGCGTGTTGAATAGCCTGGCTCAACTTGCGTTCATTCATTAAAATACCCCCTTTCCAGCACTGTGCGCAGTTTATCCTTTGCGCGGCTCAACCGGCCGGACACCGACGAGGGCGACAGGCCCAAAGCGGCCGCGATGTCGGTCACCGGCATAGCCTGATAGTAACGCAGCATAATCACTTCCTTCAGTTTATAAGGCAAATTCGCAATGGCCAGCGTTAAATCCAAATTGTCTTCCTCAACCTGCAAAGATGATTCGCGCAGCAACTCCGGCATCACGCGCCTGTCCACATGGCGGAACCAGGCCGTGCGCCGCATGTCCCTGCATGTATTGACCGCAATTTGCATCAGCCAGGTTTTTTCGCTGCAATCCTTGCGAAACATCGCCGCCGCCTTGTATACCTTAAGGAATGTTTCCTGCACCGCGTCCTCCGCCAGCGCCGTATCATGCAGGTATACATAGCACATACGGAGCAGCGCGGTTTGGTATTGCTGCACTAAACGGATAAACTCCTGTTCCGGTATGCTGTCAGAGCTCTTGACAACCCCCATCCGCTCACCCCCTTCACCCATTAGACGAGAAGCGTGTGATAAAATTCGTATGAACTAAAAATATTCTCATTAAAATAGCCCGCTTCCTGCCGGAAACGGGCTCCTTTTGCTTAGGTGAGCGTTATTTACGGGTTGACGATGGACTGCACCAACTCGGAATCAACGTTTTCCGGCGTGACAATTAAAACACCGGTGTCGATTTCTTTAACTTCTACCGCTCCGCCGTTGGCAAGCTCCAGGGCAATGCGTACGCCGTCATAACCCATGTTGTACTGGCGCTGCAGGATGGTGGATACATCAAATTTGCCGGAGCGGATCATGCCTTCCATGTCCTGAGAAAAGTCGAAGCCTACCATGGTGATGTCCGTTCGGTCCGCTTCGGTCAGCCCTGTGACAAAGCCGACAGTGGAGCCGTTGTTGGGGCCGAATACCGCAATCAAGTCCGGATAGGTCGTCAGGAAATCCTGGCAGAACCCAACCGCGCGGCTGATGTCGCCGTCGTTAATTTTAATATCGTCCCATAAAACCGTCCAGGCGGCGGGGCCTTCCGCGTCCCATACCTCACGGAACCCTACCAGCCGGTCATTGATGGCCTGTGAACCGGTGGAACCGGCTTGAATGGCGATGGAGTACTCGGTCTCCTCGTCGATGCCGCGTGCCCGCAGCTTGGCCATCAGCTCTCTGGCGGACATTCTGCCCGCTTCGATGTTATCCGTCAGCAGGGCGCAGTCATAATCCTCGCCGTCTACCTTCGAGTCGATGAGAACCATGGGGATACCGGTCGCGTATTCATCGGCAATGGGTCCCTGCATGGCTAAACGGTCGAGCGGCGCGATGACGATGCCGTCCGCGTCGGCGCCGACGGCGTTTTGCAGCAAGGTGATTTGCCCTTCAATATCGGACTCGGCGGAAGTGCCGACGACCACGACTTCGCAGCCGAAATCTACGGCGGCTTTGTTGGCGCCCGCTTCAACAACAGACCAATACTGGTTGCCCAGAACCTTTACGATAACATAAATGGTCTTCGGGGCTTCGGCTGTTGCGGCGGAAATCAAACCGAACGCAAGCGCCAGGCAAAGGGTTAGCGTAAGTACCTTTTTCATTTTTGGTTCCTCCTGCTTTTTATTTTGACGCCGATTTCCCACAACCGGCTAATCAAGCGTTTGTAAAAGGGGCGCGCGCCGGTCACGCTGCGGCGGTGGCGGGCTACCTCTACCGATATGGCAATGATTAAAATGAACCCGACTACGACCTGCTGCCAGTAGGAGTTAACTTTATTTAAATTAAGCCCGTTGCGTATAACGCCCATCATCAGCGCGCCGATGACCGTGTTAACAATGGTTCCCTCGCCGCCCGCTATGGAAATGCCGCCCAGCACCGCCGCCGCGATGGCCTCCATTTCGTAGCCGACGCCCGCCATCGGCTGGGCGGACTTGAGGCGGGACGTAACCAATATACCGCAGATGGCGGCGGAAAAACCGCTCATGCAGTAGGCAAACATGCGGGTGCCCACCGCGTTGATACCCGAAAGTTTAGCCGCCTCTAAATTGGAACCGCAGGCGTATATTTGGCGGCCGATACGGGTCTTTGCCAATATGATGCCCAGGATAATCGCGTAGATAAGCACGATGATGACGCTGTACGGCAAACCCGCCTCGCCAAAACGGCCGCCGCCCAGCTGATAAAACGCGTCCTGCACCTGTTGATCGGGAATGGAGGTGGTGTATAGCGGAGAGCCGTTCACAAACGCGTTGGCAAGCCCGCGGTAAACCCATTGCGTGCCCAATGTCGCTATAAAAGGCACAACACCTAAAATTTCGATGAAGAAGCCGTTCATGATGCCGGTTAGAATGCCCAGTGACAGACAAATGACGATGCACAGCCAGATGGGTATTCCGTTGATGAGCAGCGTGGTGATAATGATGCCGGATAGCGCCATGGAAGCCCCGGCGGACAAATCGTTGCCGCCGCATATTAAACAGAAGGTGAGCCCGCATCCGATGATGGTATACGTGACGATTTGCTGAAGCAGGTTTTGCAAATTCTTCGGCGCTAAAAACAGCTTGGGCTGCAGCAGCGAGAAGAGTACAAAAAGGGCAACAAGTAAAATAAAGGAAAAGATCGCGCGTTTCATTGACACGCCAAGATTGGCATAGAATTTTCTAAACG
>WRFT01000097.1 GCA_009776385.1 Clostridia bacterium | reverse complement strand
ATCTCCGAGGGATGGATAGACGTTAAGGCGCGTAACGATACCGACTGCGCCTGCCAAATAATCATCACATTCGATGATAACCATATTATCGGAACGGTTTTAACGGATATACCGCCTCCAACGCGGTACAAGATAGAAAACGGCCCCGTCACATATACCCGCAAGAAAGACGGTATTTATGAATCAGTAAACATTGAGCGGGTGGAAACGGATACCGTCAGCGGTGAAATTTCGGGACGTAAGCTGCTTTACACGAATACCTGCAAAATTTGCTATCCGCTGGCGGAAAAAGTAAAAATAGAGGAGGCATGCAGCCCATGACAAGATTAACACTGGCTGTGATTTTTGGAGGGCACTCCAGTGAGTACGGCATTTCCTTGCAATCGGCAGGCGCGGTTATCAGGGCCATAGACAAAAATAAATACGATGTGGTCATGCTGGGCATTGACCCGTCCGGCGCGTGGTTCCGCTTTATCGGCGATGTCAACCGGATTGCGGCGGACGCATGGCGCGAGGATGCTTATTGCAAAAAGGCGTTTATTATACCCGACCGGGAGCGGCATGGTATGCTTGAGATCGACGATAATATCCCGCTATTTACGCGTATTGACGCGGCTTTTCCCGTACTGCACGGGAAAAACGGCGAAGACGGGACGATTCAAGGCTTATTGGAACTTGCGGGTATCCCGGTGGTTGGATGCAAGACACTCTCTTCCGCGCTTTGCATGGATAAGGACAAGGCGCATAAACTCGTTTGTCTGGCCGGCGTTCGGGTTCCGCGCTCTTTCGTGCTTGAAAACGAAACGGACGCGGAGCTAACCTTAACGCGGGCGGAGAGCCTCGGTTATCCCTTGTTTGTAAAACCCGTAAAAGCCGGTTCATCATTCGGAATTACAAAGGTTACGCATCCAAAAGAATTGCCCGCCGCATTTAAGCTGGCTTTTCAACATGACAATAAGGTGTTGGTTGAAGAAAGCATCCCCGGTTTTGAGGTGGGCTGCGCGGTCTTGGGCAACGACAACCCGGTTGTGGGAGAGCCGGATGAAATAGAACTAGCGGGCGGCTTTTCTGACCACCGAGAAAAGTATGCCCCGGAAACGTCCGCAACCCATGTACCCGCACGCATTTCGACCGAGAAAGCCGAGGAGATTAAGCAAACTGCCGTCATTATCTATAAAGCTTTGGACTGTTCGGGCTTTGCGCGCGTGGATATGTTCCTGACGCCATCCGGTGAGATTGTCTTTAATGAAGTGAACACCATTCCCGGCTTTACCGCGCATAGCCGCTATTCCGGCATGATGAGGGCAGCCGGTATGACATTTGAGCAGATTGTCAGCGCGGCGATTGATTTGGCGGTCAGCGCATAAAACCGACACACATTTTATCAAAGAGCCGCCCGGTTTCCGCGCGCGGCGCGCCCCCTTATACCTCCGCAGTCCAATATTTTTCCGGATACGAAATGGCTGCGCCTTGACTCAGCATGATATTTCTGGCGACATCATACATGGGAATGCCGATATAACCTACGTTTTGCTATATATTACCTACTGTTGCGACACTTTTTGAAAAGTGTTGCGAGAGGTCATGCCTCGACCGGAGCGGTCCAGCAGATCTCCGGATGGTCGATATGACAAACGGATGCGATATCTTTTAGATGAATGTTTGAGTATATAGATCCTTCGACATCTAGGAAATACCATCCGAGGTCATCATCTCCCTCGTCTTGACATTCAGGTATGCCTGTAAAAGTTGCGCCTTCTTTATCCACGATCCTTAATCGTATGCTCTCTCTGGCAGCAGCTTCTAATATGTCACATAACTCACTGTACATAGTACTAACTCCTTCTATAGGGGTTAACCGGATAAATATGAACCCCCTTGCTTGAACATACAATACTAAAAGTATCCGTGTCAACGAATTAATTGAGGTTCTTGACCCATATTGAACCAACGTTTTGATCCGCTTTCACATTGGTATTGTTTCTTCCCCTTTCAAACGCGTTCCGGGCATTTTTACGTCTTGTGCGCGGCAATTAAAGCGGATAGAATAGGCGCGTGGAAACCTTGCTTTTCAAACGTATGTATCAGGGGCTTTCGGCGCTTGTCACGCGCTTGTTTCCGCAACCCGAGCCGCTTATTTTTCTGGCGGCGCTGTCGGGCGGGGCGGATTCGGTTGCGCTAGCGCGCCTGATGGCGCGGCTGCAGCAGGACTTCCCCGTTACGGTGAAGGCGGTTCATATTCACCACGGTTTAAGGGGGAAGGATGCCGACGATGACGCGCTTTTTTGCGTCGATCTGTGCCGTGAGCTTGATATTGAATCCATCGTGCGTTACGCGGCGGGGCTGAAGCCGGGTTCGGGCATAGAGACGCGGGCGCGGGAAGCGCGTTACGCGCTGTTTCAAGATGTTTATACGCAAACTCGCGCCGGCGCGCTCTTTTTGGCGCATCATTTAAATGACAGGGCGGAGACGCTGCTTTTAAACTTCATGCGAGGCAGCGGAGGCCGCGGTATGGGCGCGATACGTGAGGACACCGTGCGGGACGGGATGCGCATCATCCGGCCACTGCTGACGGTTCCGCGCGCGGACATCGAGGCGCTGGGTTTTCCTCACCGTGAAGACGCAAGCAACTATCTGCCCGACAACCCGCGCAACGCGCTGCGCCTGACCGTTTTTCCGGAACTGGAGCGTTTAGCGCCCGGAACGGCTGCGCGTATGGCCTCGGCGGCGGAGACGGCCGCGACGGAGGATGATTATTTATCCGGCTTGACAGCGGGCTTGAACGCCGATACGGCATTCATCCCCCTGGACACCTTGACGGACATGCACCCGGCCCTGCGGCGGCGCGCGCTGCGCGCGTTCGTGGGTGTTCCCATCCATTTTCAAGCGACGCTGGCGTTGGAGGCGCTTATATACGGCAAACCCGGCGCTAAAATGGTCATCACGCAAAGCCTATGCGTTGAACGCGGGTACCGGCATTTGTTCGCGCCGGACAGAATGACGCCCGTAGAGGCGCGGCTTACCGCGGCCCCCTGTCCGCCGGGTGTGACCGGAGACGGCCTGCGTACACAGGCGCTTCCCGAGCAACTATATCGGCGTGCCGAACTCCGCCCAAAACAGGCGGGCGACACGATACGCCCGTTCGGCATGAAAGGGCGCAAATCGATGCAGGATTTTTTTACCGACCTAAAGGTAGACAGGCCCTTTCGCGCGGTCATCCCGATACTGTGTTTGGGCAGCGAGGTGCTGTGGGTTCCGGGACTCGGCGCCGGCAGCGCCGTTTATATAAAACCTGACGATAAGGGCGTTTTGTTAACATCCGAATTCCCCATGCCTTGGCAAAGATAAAGGAGGCGGTTTATGATGAGTCAAGACGGGAAGATGCGTGACGACTTGCAATGCGTATTATACACAAGCGAGCAAATTCAAGAGGCTGTGGCAAGCATGGGTGAGCGTATCACCAAAGACTACGCGGGCAAGTCGCCGGTAATGATTTGCATTTTAAAGGGCGCATCTCTGTTTTTCTGCGATCTCATCCGTCATATTGATCTGCCGGTCCGCTGCGAGTTTGTGATACTGTCCAGTTATCAGGACGGGGTGTCTACCACCGGCCGGGTACGCATCGTACAGGATACGGATTGTGATGTCACAGGCAAAGACGTGCTTATTGTGGAAGATATCGTTGATACGGGGTTCACGCTGCATACGTTTAGTAAAATGCTGGCGATACGAAACGCCGCGTCTATAAAAATAGTAACCCTTCTGGATAAACCGCATCGCCGAAAGGTCGATTTAAAGTCGGATTATGTTTGTTTCGAGGTGCCGGATGCGTTTGTGGTAGGCTACGGGCTGGATTATGCGGACAAATACCGCAACCTCCCGATGGTAGGGGTGCTGGACCCTAAAATATACGAGCCCGCTTAAGCGGAAGCTGATTACCTCATCACAGCGAATACTCCCTGCCCGGGAGGGCTGCGCCTCACGGGTGGATGTCCACCGCCTTGCCGGGCGGGCTCACGGCAAGGTTTTCGGGCAGTTTGCCTGTTTGGTAAAAGGCTGTCAGGGCGGCGTTTAAGCCCGTCACGCAGTAGCCGTCCGGGTTACTCCTTCTTGTGACGAGATCACCCCTAAAGGGTACGGTCTTTAAATGATAATTAAGGACATCACATATTAATAAATGCGGCAGGGACGCGGCAATGCCGCAGACGGGCGGGATGCCGGAACGGACGGCATCCACCATCGTTATAAATTTGCGGGCGGTTTCCGCCTCGGCCTGCGGCTCGCCGTATGTTTTTTCCCTGCCGTCATGAAACACCGCCTTGACGAGGCCGCTTATGTTTTCGTTAAAGAACACGGTGCCCTTTTCAAAACGGTACTCGAAAATCGGATCGGCGCGTTCCATAGCCACATGGGAGGCGGCAAACAGCAGCCGGCAGCCATCGGCAAAAATGCCCCTAATAAAACAGGTATCGAAGGTTTGAATGGGAACCGCGTTTAAAAGAAGGCCCTCTATGGTTCTTGGACAGGCGGAAGCGTTTAAGGCGTCGCCCAGAATAAACAGCATGTTGTGCAGATAGTGGGCCGTGGCGTTCATGACGACAGAATCGTTCACGGCGCGGCCCGCGTCGTCGGCCCGTTTGCCCTTCCAGCCTTCCTTTCGGTAATACGCGTCCCCGCGCGGCCAGGAAACGAGCGTTTTTAAGGATAGCGGCCTGCCGAACGCGCCTGATAAAATGTCGCGTTTAAGCGACAGCATGGTTTCCGAAAAAGACCACTGAAACCCGACGCCGAAGGGTACGCCCGCGCGTTCCGCCGCTTCCTTGAGGGTATAGGCGTCCCGCGAGCAGGCACAGAGCGGCTTTTCGCATAATACCGCCGCGCCGTAACGCAAAGCCGTTTCCGCCTGCTGCCGATGATATTGAATCGGCGAGCTGATAATCACCAAATCCGCCCTGCCGCCTGACGCGAAGTATTCTTCCGGGTCATTATAAACCGGTATGCCGTGAAAGGGGAGAAAGGCTGACGACCCCGGAGCGCGGAAGAAAGGATCCGCCGCGGCCAGCAAACGGACGCCGGGCGTCTTGGCGATGAGGTCTAAATAAACATCACCGTATCCCGACAAGCCCGAGAGGAATATGTCCACCGTTTTCATTTATGTTCCCCCGCTCTTTAAATACAAGACACGATAATAAGGGGGTACGCAAGCACATTGTACATGCCGCAAACAAGCCCTGTCAATGCCCGCAAACCCGCGGAATCAGTAGCAATTCTTATGTCCCGCACATGCATTTTGTATGGTAAAATCGGTAGTGATTCTTATGTCCGACACATGAAAAAAAGCAAACTCAAATCCTGCCCATATTGCGCCATACCGCATTCCATGCTAGAATGAACTCCATTACGCACCTTCGCCGTTGCGCCGCTTGTGCCTTTAACAGGTTTACGGCGTGTGAAAGGCGGAGGGTGGAGAAACAAGGAGGAACCGGCATGGCTATTATTTCCATGAAACAACTGTTGGAAGCGGGCGTACATTTCGGGCATCAAACGCGCCGCTGGAACCCCAAAATGGCGCCCTACATCTTTACCGAACGCAACGGCATCTACATCATTGACTTGCAAAAGACCGTCCGCAAAATCGATGCGGCGTACAGCTTCATCCGGGATGTGGCGATGGAGGGCAAGTCTATTTTGTTTGTAGGTACCAAGAAGCAGGCGCAGGAGTCCATCGAGCAGGAGGCGCTGCGATGCAACATGTTCTATGTAAAAAACCGCTGGCTGGGCGGAATGCTGACCAACTTTAAAACCATCCGCGCGCGGGTGGACCGGCTTAACCAAATAGACAAGATGGAAGAAACCGGGCAATTTGCTTTGCTTCCCAAGAAGGAAGTCATACGGCTGATGCACGAGCGGGATAAGCTGGAGGCGAATTTGGGCGGCATACGCGAAATGAAAAAGCTGCCCGGCGCATTGTTTGTGGTGGACCCGCGCAAGGAACATATCGCCGTCACCGAGGCGCGCATCCTTAAAATACCCATCGTGGCCATCGTGGATACCAACTGTGACCCGGATGAGATAGACTATGTCATTCCCGGCAATGACGACGCGATTCGCGCCGTAAAACTGATTGTCGGCAGGCTCGCGGACGCTGTTTTAGAGGGCAAGCAGGGTGAACAGATGGATCCGGATACGGGCGATGACGAACATGAGGACGATACAGACGAACGGGAATAACCGCGAAGATAACAGATGACGGAATAAAGAGGGAGTGATAATCATGGAGATTACGGCGGCCATGGTCAAGGAACTGCGCGAGCGAACAGGCGCGGGCATGATGGATTGTAAAAACGCTTTGGTGGACTCACAAGGCGACGTGGACAAAGCCATAGAACTGCTTCGGGAAAAGGGTTTGGCAGCCGCGGCCAAAAAAGCCGGCCGTATCGCCGCGGACGGCGTGGTTGACGCATTGATTTTCAACGGCGGCCGCGCGGGCGTGATGGCTGAAATAAACTGCGAGACGGATTTTGTCGCTAAGACGGATAACTTTAAGCGTTTCGCGCGCAATGTGGTAGAACATATTTATGAGGCAAAGCCTGATTATGTCAGCGCGGAAGACCTAGATGGCGCGTGCGCGGACGGAAAAGCCATTTTAATGGAGCAGGCTTTCGCCAAGGACCCCGACAAGACCATGCAGGATTTGCTGTCCGACGCGACCGTGGCGATAGGCGAAAAAATTGCCATACGGCGTTTCGCGCGTCTGGAAGCTGCCGACGGGCTGATCGATTCCTATATTCATATCGGCGGAAAAATAGGCGTTCTGCTGGAGATACAAGCGCCGGGCGAGGCGGCGGAACTGTCCGCCGTACGGGAGATGTCGCATGATATCTGCATGCATATCGCCGCGGCGGCGCCCCGATTTGTCCGCAAGGACGAGGTGCCTACGGATAATTTGGATAAAGAAAAGGAAATACTACGCACGCAGGCGCTCAATGAGGGAAAGCCCGCCAAGATCGTCGATAGAATGGTAGAAGGCCGCATAGAAAAATACTATAAGGAAATATGCCTGCTGGAACAGCCTTTCGTTAAGAATCCGGACATCACAGTTTCAGGCT
>WRFT01000096.1 GCA_009776385.1 Clostridia bacterium | reverse complement strand
GGTTCCTCTTCCCCGTCTTTGCGAGCCGCCAAAGGCGGCGTGGCAATCCAGGGTTCCTCCCATTGTCATATTTTTCGATAGGATCAATTGGTAAAAATCCGGATCGCCACGCCGTATACACGGCTCGCGAAGACGTAAATGATGGTCGAAGATGTAAATGGTGGTAGTTATCTATCTCATTAACGCTTTGCCCTCGGCACGTCTTCGCGAGCCACGTGAGTGGCGTGGCGATCCAGGGTGCCTCTTCTCCGTCTTCGCGAGCCACGTGAGTGGAGCGGCGATCCGGGGTTCCTTACCTTGTCATAGTAATCTTCATCAAAAACGTAATAATAAATGTCAAAATCTGGATCGCCGCGCCACCTTCGGTGGCTCGCGAAGACGTACACTTGAGGTCTGCATTTCCCGGCAATGTATTGTTCCTTCTCCCGTCTTTTTCGCGTATTTCGCGTATTTCGCGGTTAAGCCGTCCCTTCCCCGTCTTCGCGAGCCGCATGAGTGGCGTGGCGGGCTAGTGCGGCGATCCAGGGTTCCTCTTCCCCGTCTTTGCGAGCCGCCAAAGGCGGCGTGGCAATCCAGGGTTCCTCCCATTGTCATATTTTTCGATAGGATCAATTGGTAAAAATCTGGATCGTCACGCCGTATACACGGCTCGCGAAGACGGATGAAAGATGTCCATATATCTCATCAATGTGTTATCCTTAGTGGCTACTAACCCCTAACCATTCCCTCCCCGTCCTTTTCGCGTATTTCGCGTTTTCCCTCTACTAACCTCAACCCCTCTAATCTGCCAGCGCATCATAATAAAAACCCCCGATCCGTCTTCGCGAGCCGCCTTTGGCGGTGCGGCGATCCGAAAATCCGGGGGTTACGGTTGTATACCTGTTCCTTGCGGCTTACGTCTTTCTAACGCGTCTCCTGTACCCAAACCAAGCCGCCCCAACCAGCGATACGCTCATCAATAAAAACAGTTGCCACAACGGGAAGCTGTCTCCGGTTTCTGGCAAGGGGCTGGGTGGCTGCGAGGCTTCTACAATATTAAACTGTACATTGGCGCTGGAGTTGACGGCAAGGGGAATACCGCCGTTTAAGACATTGCCCGGTATAGTCAACTCGAACGGCTGGTTGGACGCTTGTAAAGGCGTACCGGCGAAGTTCAGCTGGATGGTGTTGCCCGTCAAGGCGGTGGCGGTAACTGTTAAGCCGGAGGGCAGGTTAGCAAACCAATCGGTAGCATTTTCGGAAAATGGGTTGACGGTTTCGTTGAGCAGCGTAATAACAGCCGTTTGCCCGCCCCTAAGCGCTTCACCCACCGAGCCTTCAATTATAATGTCGCTGACGGTGGCCGACCGGTTGTCCGCCGTCACGGAGAAGACCGCGCTGGAGTTAACGGCCACAGGCAGGTCGATGTTGCCGGTGGTCAAAACACTTCCCGGAATGCGGATGTTAATCGGCGCGTCGGACGCCGCCGTAGGCGTACCGTTGAAAGTAAGGGTGATTTCGCGCGAACCCGGCGCTGCGTCAGCCGTGACCCCAAGCCCGGGAGGCAGCCCCATGACCCAACCGGAAGCGTCTCTATTAACCAGGCCGTTGCCGGCAACGGCGTCATTCGTAATCGTTATTGTCGCTATCTGCCTGCCCTGTAACGGCACACCTACCGTACCGTTAATGGAAATGTCGCTGACGACGGCTGATCCTGTGTACGCCGTTAAGGTGAACGGGCCGGATGTCGTGGTGCCTACGCTATTGGACGCCTCGCAGCGATACTGATAGCCATTATAGGCAGCCGGTATGCCTGTCAGTGTCAGCGTGGCCGCCGTTGTGCCGGAGTACACGCCACCCTCCGTCAAATCAGTCCAATCAATACCGCTGTTTGTGGATACCTGCCATTGAAATAAGTAGCCGGTGCTTGGCAAAACCGAAAAGCTGGCGTTGCCTCCCACTGCAAAAACCGTCTCCGCAGTGGGCCCTGTGACGGAAGGAGGCAGCGGATAGCCCGGATCGGTTGCGTAAGGCCGGTTGCTTTCGCTTACAACCGGGCCGAATGTCAAGTCGGTTATTAGTGGAGATCCGTTTGAGTCACTACTACTACTTCCGATGCTTCCGCCGTTTCCACATAAAGCGCCATTTCCGCCGGTGGTACTATCGGCATCGCCACCAGGTCCCCCTGCGCCGCCGCCGCTGCCGGCAGCCAGTTGCTTGGGAGTAACGCTGATGATAGCGGCGGTACCGCCATGACTACCAAAGCCCGCGCCGCCGCCGCCGCCGATACCCGCGCCGCCGCCGTTGCCCGGCGTCCCCGGACCATTACCGGCGCCTCCTGCGCCCCCTATTGCCGCTACCGCGGAGTTAGTGATGGTGATGTTATTTCCGTTTCCGCCATGACGATCGGGAATAGCTTCACTGCCGCCGCCGCCTCCGATACCGGCTCCGCCGCCTCCGCCAACACCGCCGTTGCCGCCCCGCGCCGTTACCGCGGAATTGATGATGGTGATGTTGTTTCCATTCCCTCTATCTGAGCCAGAGCCGCCGCCCCCGCCGATGCCCGCGCCTCCGCCCCCGCTGGGGTCTGCAACGCTGCCGCCTGTTGCGATGATCGTGGCATTGCGTATAGTAATTTCTCCGCAGGATTGTCCGACCGCGCCGCCGATACCCGCCGCGCCGTATCTTGAGCCGGTGGCGGTCAAACTGCCGGGCCCCAGGATGGTTAGGGAAGACGTTACCGGTACCTGCACTCCGGCGTGTCCTCCATAGTCGTTCGGCCTCAAGATATTATTACCGATGAGCACCAGAGTGCAGTTCATACCCATCGCTTCGATAGCGGGAGAGTTCGGTTCTTTCCCAATATTAATACCGTACAGCGTAAGGGTAATGCCCGCGTTGATTCGCACGCCTATGTTATCGTGAGTACCTGTCAGCGCCACACCATCCACGGCAATGGTAACAAAATATCCATTGGGGCCCGTTGTAATGTTGTACAACCCGGGCACGGTGATGACGCCGTCAGCCGGAATGGGCAGCGGAGCTGCCAGCGCGGACAGGGGCAGCAGCGATAACGCCATCACCGTAACCAACAGCAGACCGAATAGCTTTTTAGAATTTCCCTTCATCATGGGGATCCCCTTTCTATTCTTGACCAAAATATAACTATTACTACCGCTCACGAATGAACGGATATCCAATATGTTGTGCATTATAAGGAAAAATCTTCCTAAACGCAACGGGTTGCGGGTTAAAAAACGTCTCTTTTAGAAACTTTTTAGGAAAATGGTTAAATACGCCCCCGCCTGCCTCCTTTGCTATTCTAAAAAACAGGTGACATCCTTGCAGGACTCAGGTATAATTTATATATCAAAACTTTATCTACAAAGGCAAATCAAAGGGAGAAGTCGGTAAGGAGGGGCGGACAGTATGCGTATACAATATCTTAGCAAAAAAATGGCGGTACTTTTTACGGTTCTGCTGGTGATTCTGTCGGCGTTCGGGTTAGCCGGGGCGGAAACAACAGACACCGAAGGGCTGTGGATGGTTGAGCTTGAAGACGAAGGCGCGGTAATTACCGCGTATACGGAGGACCCCCTCGGCCTTTTGGTCATCCCTTCCGCGTTGGATGGCTATCCGGTTGTGGGCATCGGCGGCGAAGCGTTTCATTTATGCGAAGACTTGGTACGGGTTGTGATTCCGGATACCGTGTTAAGCATCGGCGATTGGGCGTTTAAGGAATGCTACTTGCTGGCCGGCGTGGTCATCGGGAGTAACGTGACCACCATCGGTCAAATGGCGTTCTTCGGATGCGAATCCTTATCCGCCGTATCCATACCGGACAGCGTGACAGACATCGGCAGCTTCGCGTTTGCCAACTGCGGCAGCTTAACGGATATTACCGTTCCCGCAAGCGTTTCAGCCATCGGCGAGTGCGCGTTTCATGTTTGCGGCAATGAGGATGAGCATGAGCCGTATGACAATGTCACATTGCATCTTCAAGAAGGCAGCTATGCCGAGCGGTATGCTAAGGAGAACGGTATTCCGTATGAATACGGCATAGCGGAAGCGGATAAGCTGGACGCCGGCGGGCAGTGGGTGTATGTTTTAAAAGACGGCGGCGCGGTTTTGACCGGTTACGCGGGGCAGCATCCGCTTGACAATCCGGCGCTTCCGGCCGAACTGGATGGGGTTCCCGTGACGGGCATCGGCACGCACGCGTTTTATTTCAGCGATGTCATAGCCAATATCATCATACCGGACGGCGTCACAAGCATTGGCGATTATGCGTTCTACGGCTGCGACGCGCTCAACGGCATCGTCATTCCGGAAAGCGTGACGGCCATTGGTGACTATGTATTTGGCTATTTCGGCAATACACTGTTTATTTTAACAGCATATGATGAACCGATTTCCGGCACCGATGACGCGCAGATTATCCCCTTGGACATTGAGGAATTAGAATGGGAGGATTGCGGGGATGAGGACCTAAAACTGTTTTCGTCGTTAAAGGCGCTTCGGGTACTGGATATCAGCTTTAGCGGCGTTTCGGATTTAACACCGCTCTCCGGCCTTAACAGTTTGGAGAAATTATGTTTGATAGCCTGTCCGGTAACGGACTTGTCCCCGCTGGCCGGCTTGCCCCGTTTAGAGTATCTGTCAATAGATAATGTCGAGCTGACGGACTTGACACCGCTGCGGGAGCTTCCCGCCCTGCGCAAGTTGGTGTTGCAGGACTTGGAAGACGCGGATTTTTCCGTGTTATCCGCGCTGACGGAACTGAATTATTTAGAAGCTTCTTATTGCGGCATCGAAGACATTTCATGGCTTGCCGGCATGACGGAGCTGCGCGTCCTGCTATTGGACAGCAACGCGATTACCGATATTACCGCGCTGGGGATGCTTACGACGCTGGAGGAACTCGATTTGTACGATAATCGGGTCATTGACATTTCGCCGCTTGCCGGGTTGACGTCATTAAAGGTTTTATCCTTAGGCCTAAACCCTTTGGAAAATCTGGAAACATTATCGGGGCTGACGGAATTAGTGGAGTTGGATTTGACAAGATGCCAATTTGCCGACCCGTCGCCTTTGTTTGCGTTAACCGCGCTTGAACAGCTTGTTGTGCGCGGCAATCAGGTATTGAACGCCGAATCCGTCGAGCTGCTTAGGCAAATGCTTCCCGAAACAGAAATCATTGACCAATATAACTAGCAAGTTGTGCCATATGCCATATTACCCGTTTTGTTTATAGGCAGAACAAATCAGATGCGTGTTGACTGAAACCTCGAATCCTAACTTCTTGAAAAACTGTAAAGCCTTTAGGGATAACTGAACAAGGAATTATCAATATAAAATTATTGAATAACAATAAAAATATATTGCAATTAGATGTTTACTGTATTATACTATTTATATAATAGAGATGGAGGTATTTTATGTATAAAAACAGCTTCGTGCATTATCTGACAAAGGTGCTTGTTGACATGATGTTCTACTGTGGGATTGTGTGCTGCGTTATTGTTCCTTTTATCATGCCCCGGCTTATCACGTTCTTGGGCTATTCATCGGATATAGTTGTACCAAACACCGTTATATTGATATTGTCGGGGTTATGTTCGCTATATATTTTATGGCAGCTTAAAACAATCTTTAAGACCCTGCTTGGTGGCAGCCCGTTCATAAAGCCAAATGTCAGCTGTCTTAGAAAATGCTCTGTCGCGAGCTTTTTAATCGCACTCATCTTCATCGTAAGGCTTTGTATATGGTTTACCATGGCGGCATCTGTCATTGTGATAATATTTTCACTTCTTGGGTTGTTTTGCTTAACGCTGAAGGACGTATTCAAGCAAGCCGTAGCCTATAAAGAAGAGAACGATTGGACGGTGTGAACAATGCCGATAATTGTGAATTTAGATGTAATGATGGCAAAACGAAAAACAGGCCTTATGGAGTTAGCGGAGAAGATGGATATAACACCTGCGAACTTATCTATACTGAAAAACTGCAAAGCGAAGGCAATCCGCTTTTCAACTTTAGAGGGAATCTGCAAAGCGCTTCATTGTCAGCCGGGAGATATTTTAGAGTATGCGGAGGAATAGATGATGGAAAAAGCATTCAAGCTAAAATTTCTGGGGTATCTTTTAATATCGGCGGCAAGTTTTTCTTATTTGGTTTTACCCCAAAACGCCGGTGTCAGCGTGCCGATATTTGTTATGATACAATTTATATGCCTGTGTTTTTTAGCTCCGAAGAAGAAACCGCTTCTCATGTTTATTCCCATCTTTATACTGGCATCTAACTCATTTATTAGCGCCAATGAAATATGGCGTGTTCCAAACCTCTTTGTATCACTTGCTTTATACAGTGTGATGACTTTGATGATGGTTGACAGATTTCCGATAAAAGAAGTGTCGTTAAAATTTATGACAAACACGCTTGAAAATATTTTAGAACCGCTTAGGTATTTTAGTTCTCCGGTAAAATGGAGTGCCGAAGCCGGTAAAGATAACGCGCAAACGATAAAGCGAGTATTTATCGGGATTGGTATATCAATACCTTGTTTAATATTTTGCTGATAATGCTTTCCTCTGCCGATGCGATATTTTCAAACAATGTGTCCCTTATTTTTGAGTCAATAGGTCTGATATTTACATTCATTTACATTATAAAACCGAAATTCAACATTGCAGCGATCTATTTGGCGATTGGTATGACATATTATCTTTTGTTAAATATTGTGCCGATAGACAGGATAATTGCCAAAGACCAAATTGACAGATATTTAGTGACTGGAGATGGAGGAATAGCTTACGTTCTAACACTATCACCTGATGCTGCACCGGAGATCGTTAGGTTATTTCGGAACGCTGACGAACGCACAAGCGATATGGCTTCGGATTATTTTAAAACCAATATTGAACAGTATAACAGCACCTTTCTATCACGTTGGCAGCGTTGGAATTTGTCTGTTGATAGATTGCAGAATTTGCGCGATAAGTAAAACAATGATGCGAAACTGTCTCTCATAACGCCGAAAACCCTGATTTTATCAGGGTTTTCGGATAGATTGTGGCGGAGAGGGTGGGATTCGAACCCACGTGAGGTTTCCCTCAAACTGATTTCGAGTCAGCCC
>WRFT01000095.1 GCA_009776385.1 Clostridia bacterium | reverse complement strand
TTTGGCATCTATGCGTTGATGTGCTGCGTCAACCCTGCGGATGAGCATGTTTCCATCGGCGCGAAAGGCTTGCATGGTGAAGGCTATATGGGGCATGTGTTTTGGGATACAGAGGTGTTTATGCTTCCGTTTTTCATCTATGCCCTGCCGGAACACGCGCGAACGCTCCTTAGTTACCGTTATCATACACTGGATGGAGCGCGTAAGAACGCGGCGCTTGGCCATTACAAGGGCGCTCGCTACGCGTGGGAGTCCGCCGAGGCGGGCACGGAGGAAACGCCCACGTGGGGCTTTGACTATAAAGGCAATAAGGCGCGTATATGGACAGGCGATATCGAACTGCATATCACAGGCGATGTTGCCTACGCGCTGCGCGAATACATTCGCGCCACAGGCGACAGGCGTTTCTTAACGGACCGTGCCGCAGAGATCATCTATGAAACCGCGAGGTTTTGGATATCACGGCTGGAATACAATCAAGCGAAGGATCGTTATGAGATCAACGGGGTTATCGGCCCTGATGAGTTTCATGAACATGTCAATAACAATGCCTTTACCAACGCGCTGGCCCAATGGAATATCCGCTATGCGCTACAATGCGCTCATACACTCGGAAACGCGAACCCGGAGACGGTATCCGAAATGGCGTCGTGGGAAGAAACAGCCCAAAAGATATATATACCCAGAAGTGATGACGGCATGTTGATTGAACAGTTCGATGGGTACTTTAAACTGGAAGATCGGGTAATCGAGGCGTTCGACGATAAAAGCATGCCCATATGGCCGCCGGATGTGGATATTGCCGCGTTGAATCAATACACGTTGCTTAAACAAGCCGATGTCGTGATGCTGATGCATTTGTTGGGTGAGTTATTCACTTTGGAAACGATGAAAGAAAACTACAGCTACTATGAAAAACGAACCATGCATAAATCATCGCTCGGGCCGAGCACCTATGCGCTGATGGGCGCGAAAACCGGTCAGCATGACAAGGCTTACGCTAATTTCTCCCGCACCGTTATGGTTGATTTAGCCGATAACCAGGGTAACGCCGTGCATGGGCTGCATGCCGCCGGCGCCGGCGGCGCGTGGTGCACGGTGTTCTATGGCTTTTGCGGTGCGGGCTTTAACTCGCAGGGGTATATGTGCATTGACCCGTGGCTTCCCGAACGCTTTCAATCGATTCGTATGCATTTTTATCTTCAAGGCCGTTTTCTGCGCCTGACCGTCACGCAGGGCGGCGCGAAGGTGGAGCGGCTGGAAGGGGAAGCGGGGCTGAAGCTGTACATATCGGGCAAGGAAGTCGTTGTATAATACAAGGATGCGTATCGCTTTTAGCCTTCTTTGTCCATAAACAATACCTGCCGCATGGTGTCCTCCCGTGTCATATCGCGGACGGAGCATAATGTGGTCAGTACGATGTCCGTACCCTGTACGGCAAATTCAAAGTCGCCCGTTCTGCGAATGTCGGCGTCCTTTGGTAAAGATACCGAATCCGCTGCCTTATAGCGGCTTTCCGCGTAGTTTTCAAAGCGGTTACCTTCCAAAGAGTTATCGGCCACCGCGGCCTTACGCCCCAACAGCATCGGCCCGTACAGGTATTTGTGCGCGCCGGGCACGCTATGCGTAAAAGCCTTTTCTGCGCGAACCTTTGTGTCTGTATGCAATAGAATGACATCGCCGGAAGCGAACTGCGCGGTCACACTAATGAATCCCTGTTCTATTTCTGCCGTCACGGGCGTTCCGTTTAGCGTCAAAGCCGTATCGCCGGACCATTCCGGCACAAACAGCTTGAGTGTAACCGGTAATCCGATTGTCGAGGCGGTGACTTGGAGGCGGATATCGCCGTCGTAGGGGTAGCGCGTGTCCAGCGTCATGCACAGTTCTCCGGCATCCGGCCGCAGTGTCGCCTCGTTGGCGTGATATGTGGGGATGTACACATCGTTACCGTCGATAAAATAACAATATTCGACGGCGCGGGCAAAACCTTCCCCGCCGCGCATGGTACAGCACCAATACGTTTCGTAGTTAATCGGCGCTAAGAATAGGGTGTCCTCAATATCATGCGCGCCGCAGCAACGGTCGCTACCCAGGGAACCGTTAATACGATGGCTGTGCGATAGGGCGTTATAGTATATCAAGTGGGCGTCGTGCAGGTATTGGGGGTCGCGCAAGTGTTTCCAAAGCGTGATCGCCACCATGTACGAGTCGACGATGGCGCATGGTTCTGTCCAGCGTGCCGCGCCGAACCAGTTATAATTACCATAAGCTTCGGTCCATGCGGCGCCCCGGTACAGCGTATAGCGCTGAACAGCCATATCCAAGTAACGGGCTTCGCCGGTTATCTCATACATTCGCAGGATACCGCGCGTGGCGCTGAGCGTCGCGTGGGTTTGGATGTGCAGCGCTTCCAAATCCATTTCCATAAAGCGCGCGATCATCTCATCGACCACCTCCCGCAGCTCCGGTCTCGGATCAACCAAATAGGCCGCGCTGGCGCCGTCGATCATAATAAACACACAGCCCGCATCCGATGTTTCCGCGTGATGCAGCGTTTTGGTTTGCAGTTTTGATAAGATCCATATGTCCTGTTGGTCGAAGCGGGCCTTTGGTTTTATCGGGTACTGCCCAAAGCAACCTTTGGCGGGCATTAAAAATCCATCCACCATACGCCGCAAGAGCGCCAATGTTTCCGGTTTACGCTTGTAGGCATAGTACTCTGCCAGCGCGCGAATCATCCAACTGTGCCCGCCGAAGTGCTGCTCGTCAAATCGTTTGGGCGGCAGTATCGTGCCAAAGTATCCGCGCTCGTTTAAATGCTCCGGTATCAAATGCAGAATCTCCTCCAAGTACGCACTGGTCCGATGGGTGGCCTGCTCCAGCAGCGTCAGCGCCAGCACCACACGCCCTTCCCAATCACCGGGCCATCCGTGGGAATCGGCTTTAAACACCTCCTCCGGGCGGTACCAATCGCCTTCCAGCCTAACAAAGTTAAGGCCGGAGCGCACAGCCAAATCTCCTCGGACACGGATATCTGCCAACGGGATGGATTTCATTTTTGTTCCTCCTCATTTTAGTGTTCTATTGTACGAACGAAAAGAATCTCCCCGTATGCCGGGGAGATTTTTTTCCTTCACCCATGACACTGTATCATCTATGTTACACTAAAACCGTAACAGCGATACACCGTTTGATTAATTTTCGATTTCATAATAGACAAGAACATCCACTTTAACCGGTTCAATCTTGTTCTTCGTAAAATACTCAACAAAATCACTGTCTATCGACGCACGCATCGTAACGGTACTTCCGGGATGAATTCCCATGTTACGCTGGCTTTCCTGGGTGACATATAAAAGATTATCCTCCGCGTCCAATAACGCGAAGACAAGCTGAACATCGAAAAGCGTTTCTTCGCTCGTGTTGGTGTAGGTGGCATAGATATAGTCGTCGTACTTGGACGCCGGATCACCGGGATCGTAAACGGCTTCACAAGCCAGACGTGTCGCGGTATTGTACATCCTGGTCATACCAATGGAAAACTTAACATCTCCTACCGCGTCGGCGTCTATGCTGTTATAGGACCAACTGCGCGTATAGGCATACTCTCCCGGCTCCAAGTAGCTGGGATAGGCGCGAATATAGTCGCTGGTTTCGGCTATGTTATCATCCAAATCGAAAATAACAAGCTTCCCTGAGTCCAGGTAAATCGGCATGTCTCCTACGTTTTCAATCTTCGCGAAAAAATAGCCGCTTTGATAAGAACCGCTTCCCGTAACATAAAAATTTTTCTGGGTAACACGCTGCTGGCCGTCTGCTAAAGCCAAGGATAACGCGGCCAAGAGAAGAATGGTAAGAAGCACGAAAATGATTTTTTTCATAAAAACACCCTCCTTACATAAATTACGCTTATCACCTTCATGATACACGATAAAAAAGAGCTTGTCTATTAGTAAATGCTTCTTTTAAGGCTGTAGGATACAAGAAACAAACTATAACCATAAATGACGGTATGACATCCGTTCACACTGGTTCCAGCAGGAGTACGTTTTCAATAGAGTCGGTCCAGCAAAACATATCCACGCCGCTCATCCGCGTCACCCGGTAGCCTCGGGCAAGGAAATGGCGCGCGTCCCGCGCTTGCGTAGCCGGCGAGCAGGAAATGTAGACCACCCGTTTGGGCGCCGCCTGTGCGACCGCCTCGATGACCGGTTGTTCCAAACCTTTTCGCGGCGGGTCCAACACCACGATGTCGGGCCGAAACCCGCTTTTTACCGCATTCGGAAGCGCCTCTTCCGCCTTCCCGGTGATGAAACGCGCATTGGATATACCATTAAGCCGCGCGTTTTCACGCGCGTCCGCTACCGCGCGGGCATCCGCCTCGATACCCAGCACTTCCCTTGCTTTACTCGCCATAATCAGCGCGATAGCGCCTGCGCCGCAGTATACATCCGCCAAGGATTCGCCGACGGATGGCGCGCAAAATCCCATCATAATGCGGAACAGACGCTCCGCCTGCTCCGTATTGATTTGAAAAAAGGACTGCGGGGAAATAGAAAGCTTCATGCCGCATAATGTTTCCGTCATGGTCGGAACACCGTATAAAAGGCGCTGCTCGGCTCCAAAAATGACGTTTGTACGCTTGTCGTTTATATTAAGCCACACGCTTATGAGATTCGGATACGATTCTTTCAATGCCTGTACCAGTTCGCCGGCATGCGGCAGTTCTGCGCCGTTAACCACTAAAATGACCATCGCCTCACCCTTGCGGTTCACACGCGTGACCATATGGCGAAGCAACCCCGTATGCGATACATCATCGTAGGCAGGCAAACCGGCGCTTTGAAACCAGGCTTCAGCCGCCGTTTTTAACACGTTTCCCGGTTCCCGCGACATTAAACATTGCCGAATGGGTATCAAATCGTGGCTGCGCGGCGCAAAGAAACCCATTCGGAGCGCGCCCGCGATATCCCGGCACGGCAGCGCCATTTTGTTACGGTAATGAAACGGATGGGACATGCCTGCCATGGCGGGGATGTCTGTCTCCATACCGCCGATACGGCGGAAACAGTCGGCGATATGACATGCTTTTTGGTTGAGCGCCGTCTCATAACGCATATGTAAACAAGAGCAGCCGCCGCAGCGGCGGTAATGTAAACAAGGCGGCTCCTGCCGTTCACTGCTTGTCGTTTCCAATGCAAGCAAACGCCCGAAAGCATGGGTTTTTAAGGTTTTTGTCATAACCACACGGCCCGTTTCTCCCGGAAGCATACCTGCAACAAAGACGGCCATGCCGTTCAAACGGCATACTCCCTCCATTTGTGACCCCAGGTTATCGCAAGTAAGCGTGACGATGTTGTTTTTTTGCATAACCCTCCTGATAAAAAAAGCCTTCAGATAATGCCTGCACGGCGGTTCGTCGGGTTTAAGCGCGCTCCCTCGTTTCTTTCCCCGGTAAAACGCTTATACACACCGCCCCTATCATCTTCTATCTCATGCCTATTTGCAAGCGGTTCGCGTAAAGAAGGCGGTATTTCCACTTGTATATCTGTAGGCCTTCTATGAAAAAACGAAGCGGAAACGTTGCGCCGCGCGGGATGATTGGTGTATACTTCCCCTTATCAGAAAGGGGGATACCGTCATGTCGTTCCGCAAGAAATGCTTTATAACCCTGCTCATCTTACTGGCTATGTACATTTTAATTTTTGCAGCCAGAACCGTCTATGTCTTCACGTCTGACACCCCTTTAGAACTGGTTCCAAGCTCAAGCAGCGTGTATTCCAATCTATCCTCAAACCGTTCTTTCCAGAATTACGCATCGGAAAAAAGGGTATATGACGGACTATCAGGCACGCAAGTATTAAGCCAGAAATACGAGCGTATCGCGTCCATTTCCACAAGAACCACGTCGTTTGACGCAGATTTAGCCCACGTTAACAAGGCTATTGCTGACGCGCAAGCCGTCGTACAGCTCAACAATGAACAGGGGCTTCCCGGCAACCGCAGACTGACAAGGGCCATTGGTGTGAGGCCCGAGAATTACGATGCCTGTCTGGATACTTTAAAATCAATCGGAACCCTTGTTTCTTCCACATCGCAAACGACGGATATGACCTATGAATACAATCAAATGCTTGCGCAAAAACAGGAACTGGAAAAACGGCTTGAAAGTTACAAGGCACTCAGAAGCCATGAAGGCGCCGTCTACGAGAAAATCAGCCTGGAAGACAAAATCATCGAGGTAGAAAGCCAATTATTAAGACAAGCGGTAGACTTGGGTGAATACAGCGATGAAAACGCGTTATGCACCATTAACATCACCCTCATTGAGACCGGCAATGTCCGTATTGCCGTAAAGATAGGGGAAGCGTTCCGATGGACAAACAGTTTCTACTTTCCTATGTTGGGCGGGGCGGTAACTTTTGCGCTGGCGGCCATCGTTTTTGTAAAAGCATATGGGTTGGTCGCTATGTTGGCCAAAAATGTAATCGATAAAAAGCGGAAAGACAAGTCTTAAATGAAGAGAGGGTTTTGTATGTTGAACCTTGGAATTTTGGGCGTATGGCATGTCCATACGGACGATTACGCGCAGCAAACGCTAAAAAGCGGGCTGGCGGCGTTAAAGACAGTTTGGGACGCGGACGAACAGGCCGGACGCGCTTGCGCGGACAAATACGGCTTGACTTTTATAAAGGACTTAGACGCGTTTTTAACAGATCCGGCCATCGACGCGGTTATCTGCTGTTCACCTACCACTTTTCATCAAACGGCGCTTGTGAAGGCTGCCCGGGCCGGCAAGCACATTTTTACGGAAAAGCTGCTTGCCGACACGTCGGCGCAGGCTGAGGTAATTGAGCAGGCCGTACAACAGGCGAGCATACGCTGCGCCGTATCCATGCCTCTATTGTCCAGCGCGTGGTACCAGTATGTAAAGCAAATGGTTAACAACGGCCGGTTGGGGCGCGTAACGGGCGCCCGAATGCGGCGGAGCCATTCGGGGGTCAGCGACAAATGGCTGCCCGCTCGCTGGTATGACGTGTCGTTAAGCGGGGGCGGCGCGATGATGGACTTAGGCGCGCATCCCGTATATGTGCTGGCCGATTTGTTCGGCAAACCGGCGCGCGTGACAGGGCTTAT
>WRFT01000094.1 GCA_009776385.1 Clostridia bacterium | reverse complement strand
TCCTGATAAGTCAAGCAGTTTTAATAAGTGTTTCAACCTCATGACCTCCTCCATATTTCCCATACTATTATAACAGGGCTTGTGCTATAGGCAGCCGGATGAAGCGTACTAATTATGTATATTTAGAAATCGCTTCGGCCCCTGCGTGTAATAGTCATTTCCAAGACAATCCACCGCGACGATTATAGGCAAGTCCTTTACATGAAGCAAGGAAACAGACTCCGTTCCCAGTTCAGGATAAGCTATCACCGTGGCTGACAGAACACAACCGGCCATCAATGCGGCCGCACCCCCTACAGCCGCGAAGTAAACAGCCCCGTATTGCGCCATAGCCTGGATAACGCCTTCGCTTCTGGAACCTTTCCCGATCATTGCGCGCATACCTGCTTTTAACAAAAGCGGCGTGGCAAAATCCATTCGTGAGGATGTCGTAGGGCCGATAGAACCTATAGGGCGTCCGGGCGGAGCGGGAGTGGGGCCCGCGTAAAACAAGGTTTGCCCGCGTATATCAAAGGGAAGTTCCCGCCCCGCAAGCAGCGCGTCACGCATAAGGAGATGCGCGGCGTCACGGGCTGTATAAATAAAACCTGACAGGCTTACGGAATCACCCGCTCGAAGACCTTGCGCTATATCCGCGCTAAACGGAGCCGCTATACTGATTGTCATACCGCAATCCTTTCATGATATTTATAAAACACCGGATGCATGCCGTGAGGCGTGGCAGCCCACATTCACCGCCACGGGTAACCCGGCGATATGGGTAGGATAAGAAAGAATCCTTACCCCCATTGCTGTTACAGCACCGCCAAAGCCTTGCGCGCCAATGCCCGTTTGGTTAACGCGCTTGAGTATTTCGCTTTCTAACGCGGCGTAATAAGGGTCCGGGTTCGATTCGTCCATAGGCAGCGTCAGCGCTTCCTTGGCCAGCAGGGGCGCCAGTTCAAAATTGCCGCCGATACCCACGCCGAGTACGACCGGAGGGCATGCGTTCGCGCCGGCGATTAGAATTGTTTGAACCGCAAAGGCAATGACGCCTTCTTCCCCGTCTGATGGTTTAAGCATGGTCATACGGCTCATGTTTTCGCTGCCGAACCCCTTGGGAACCACTGTCAAGGTAACATGGCGTCCGCTGACCAACCGCACATGCAACACAGCCGGCGTGTTATCGCCGGTGTTGGAACGTCTTAACGGATCGGCAACCACCGATTTTCTTAACATTCCTTTTTCGCATCCCAAACGGATTCCCTCATTGACCGCTTCATTTAATTGACCGCCCGTTAAACGGACATCGCAGCCGATTTGGCAAAAGACGACCGCCATGCCGGTATCTTGGCAAAGCGGCATGCCTTCCGATTCCGCTAAATCCGCGTTTTTATTAAGTATATCCATTAACTCCGCTGCCGGTTGATGATTTTCCAGAGTGCGGGCTTGCCTTAGCAGGCGTCTCATATCCGGACTTAAGCGGTTATTAGCCGCTATGTACAGTTCCGCCACCAAATATGTAATCTGCGATACCCGAATGCGTCGTATCATGATAAAAAAAGTTCCTTTAAGCGCAGCCCTGCCCGATACGCAGCGTTTTTACTTACTCCGGCTTCTATCAGCTTTACCTGTGCCTCCCTGAGGGATAGCCCGCCAAGCATGGTTTTAACCAACTCCGCTTCCGGCGGATTACAGGGTGCCTTTTCTTTCGGGATTACCTGCGGTTTAAACTGAAGTATGGCGCAGTACTCGCCTTTATCGGCTTTTATATTTTGCTTTATCTGTTCTAATATGCTTCCCGCTGTTCCGTATAGGGTGGTTTCATGAAGCTTGGTCAGTTCATGGCTGAGGGATACCATTGTATCCGGCAGCAGCGCGTGGAGCGTTTCTATTAAGGCCACTATCCTATGGGGAGATTCATAGACGACAGCGATAGAAATACCCCGCGACATTTGCGTTAATTTTCCGCGCAGCGCCTTTTTTTCTCTGGGCAGAAAACCATAGAAAGCAAACTCTGTTGCCGCCATTCCGCTGACAGACAGTACCGCTGTGACAGCGCTTGCGCCGGGTATGGCGATAACAGGAATGCCTTTATCGCGGCAAGCGGCGGTTAGCCGATGACCGGGATCGGATATGCCGGGTGTTCCGGCATCTGATACCAAAGCGACGTCCAGCCCTTCATCCGTTATCTTAGCGAGGATATACGGGGTTTTATCCTGTTCATTATGCCGATGATAACTGGTCATCGGCGTGAGAATGCCAAAATGACGCGCCAGTTTGGCGGTAACACGCGTGTCCTCCGCCGCAATTAAAGCAACATTTTTTAGTGTTTCCACGGCACGCGGCGTCATATCACGCAGGTTTCCGATGGGTGTTGCCACCACATACAGCGATGCCATATCCGGCCTCCTAAATGTGTTCCGCCGCCCTGAGCTTTGCTCCGGCGGCACGCGGGTTCATGGCTACTTCATCTTCCTGAGGCTTCCACAACCCCAGTGTTTTGGCAATAGGTTTCCTGCCGCACACGCAAAGAGGCGCTTTAGGCGGACAGATACAAGGATTTTGCATGGTACGGAAAACATTTTTAATAATTCTGTCTTCCAAAGAGTGGAAGGTAAGCACAATCACGCGTCCGCCTTGACATACGAGCGACATGATATCCTCAATTGCCTGCGCCAACGGAACGAGTTCATCATTGACGGCGATTCGAATCGCTTGAAAAACACGGCGCGCCGGATGTGCGGCCGACTTTCTGCGTATGGCGGCCGGGATGGCCTTATCGACCGCCGCGACTAAATCCGCCGTTGTCAACAATGGGCTGACAGCCCTCCGTTCCACGATGATCTTCGCGACGCGCGAGGCCCAAGCCTCCTGGCCGTATTCAAAAAAGGTTTTCGTTAATGCTTTTTCATCGGCTCGCGCCAAAAAACGTGCGGCTGTTTCACCTTGAGAAGGATCCATCCGCATATCCAGCGGTGCTTCGCCGTGATAAGAAAAACCACGTTCAAGCGTGTCCAGTTGATGCGAAGAGACCCCTAAATCTAAAATAGCGCCGTCCAGGCGCGTTACCCCGCGTGCTTGAAGAAGCGCCTTCGCGTCATGGAAATTGCCGTGTATGGCGGTGAAACCGGGGTATGTCGCTAGCCTGGCACCCGCAGCGCGAATCGCAGCCGGATCACGATCTATGCCGTACAATAACCGCGCACCGCCATGAAGAATTGCCTCGCTGTGACCGCCCCCGCCTAACGTACCGTCTAAATAGACGCCGTTGCCTTGAATATTCATAAGCCTTACCGCTTCTTGAAGCATGACCGGCTTATGGTAGAAGGACACGGCGCACACCCTTTCGCCCGATTCATATCCGGGGTCAGAATAGCATATCGTCACCTGGGTTTCAAGCCTAAGAGTGTCCGCGCCTCACCGGCTAAATAGAGCGAGCCGGTGATAATAATTACACCGTCGCCGCCGGCCAGATTATTGGCCGTACGGATGGCGGCAGCAAGGTTTTCAGACACATACGCATGATTAAAATACTCAGCCAGTTTTCCCGCCGGTATGGCTTTATCCGCCGCGGGAGTTACCGTGATAACGGTATCCGAAAGCGCGGACATTTCACTAATCATTTCTTCCGTTAGTTTCCCGCCAAGCATACCGACAATCAACACACGTTTCTTTTCTTTTAAGAAAGAATCCGTATACCACCTGAGCGAGCGAGCGCCATGCGCGTTATGCGCGCCGTCAATTAAAACATTCCCGGCCCACTCGAGCCGCGCGGGCCAAACACAGCGTGAGATCCCTTCCCGAATGCACTTATCGTTTATGCCATACCTACGCAGCGCGGCAGCGGCTGTCATGGCATTGAGGCATTGATGCTCACCGGGCAGCGGTATATGCAATGCAAGACCTGCCCATTGGGCAGTAGACCCGTTAATCTCGGACCGGGTGATACTCAAATCTGTGTCACGAAGAAACAGAACCTCCGATCCTGCCCGCTTTGCCGCATCGGTTATGATATCCCTCACAGAGTTTGCACAGGGATAAACGACAACCGGCACACCCGGCTTTATAATCCCCGCTTTCTCACGAGCGATTTTTTCAATTGTATCTCCCAATACCTCCGTATGATCTAAACCTATCGCTGTGATAACAGACAAGCGCGGTATCATGACATTTGTCGGATCCAGACGTCCGCCCAAACCCGTTTCAAGAATTGCTACATCTATCCCCTTTTCTTTAAATATCAACCATGCCAACGCCGTGCCCAGTTCAAACGCCGTCGCATTTATATCCCGGCCCGCTTCTAAAACCAAGGCGCCATACTCGCCAATATCCTCATCCGATACGCATTGACCTTGAATGGCTATACGTTCATTATATCGCTGCAGAAAGGGAGAAGTGAAAAGGCCGGTGCGAAAACCCGCCACGCTTAACGCGCTTTCAATCATCGCACAGACAGAACCCTTCCCGTTCGTACCCGCCACATGAATGGCGTGTACCGCATCCGGCGCGACGCCCAAACGGTTTAACAACATGACGGTATTGTCAAGGCCGTTTTTTTTGCCTGTATACCGGGCCGCTTGTATGGCGCTTATGACCTGCTCAGCCGTCATGGGCTTCACCCTTAAGTTCATCAGCGCGTCTGTTGAGCGCCTCCATAATCTTATTATTTTCCGCAAGCTTATCCCGTTCCGCCTGTATAACGGGCGCGGCCGCCTTGGCTGTAAACCCGGGATTGGCCAGCATTCCGGAGGCACGATCAATCTCTTTACGTATTCTGTCTATTTCCTTTTCAAGGCGTTGCGTCTCTTTTTGGATATCAACCATGTCTCCAAGAGGGATATAAAACTCACCCGCGGCGCATGCGCCGCTCACCGTTTTCTCTTTTAAAAGCAACCCCCCGTCACCCACAATGACATCCTGCGCCCAAACAAGCCGCTGGAAGAAGGCGGTGGAATCCTTGAGTATTTGTTGATATCCTTCAGCCGGAATGATGAACAGCCTCGTCTTTTTTCCGGGCGCCACATTGACATCGGCACGCGTATTCCTGATGCGTTTCATCATTTCCATAACACCTTGCATTTGAGCGGCTTCATCCGGGAAAAACAAAGCCGGATCTGCCTCGGGCCACGCGGCATGCATGATAAAACCTTCCGTTCCCGGCAATAATTTATATATCGCCTCGGTGATAAAAGGCATGAACGGGTGCAGGAGTTTTAATATACCTTCCAACACATATAAGAGCACCGCACGGACGGTATCCTTAGCATCATCATCCGTACCGAAGAGACGGCTCTTGGCCAGTTCGATGTACCAGTCACAGAACTCGGACCAGCTGTAATCGTAAATCTTCTGTGCCGCCAGGCCGAAGTCTCCTTCATTGATATGCGCGGTCACTTCGCGTACCGCAATGGTAAATCCGGAGAGTATCCACTTGTCTGTTATATCCAAAGGCCTTCCGTGAAGGTTTATAGCTTCCTGCGCGTTCATGAACACAAAGCGGGAGGCATTCCATATTTTGTTGGCGAAATTACGGGCGGCTTCCGCTTTTTCGATGGAGTAACGCGTGTCATTACCGGGGCTGACCCCCATGGCAAGCGAAAACCTGAGAGCGTCCGCACCATACTTATCAATAACTTCCAGCGGATCGATGCCATTCCCCAGCGATTTGGACATTTTTCGTCCCTGGTCATCACGCACCAAGCCATGAATCAGCACGGTATGGAACGGCGGCTTACCCATATAAGCGATGCCCGAAAAAACCATGCGCGCAACCCAAAAGAAAATAATATCGTATCCGGTCACGAGCATATCGGTCGGGTAGAAATAAGCGAGGTCCTCCGTTTTATCGGGCCATCCCAATGTGGAGAAAGGCCAAAGCGCAGAGGAAAACCATGTGTCCAGTACGTCTTCATCCTGCGTAAAAGCCACGCAGCCGCATGCGCAGACAGCGGGCGCCGCGGCTCCTACGGTAATCCGGCCGCAGTCACGGCAGTACCAAGCGGGAATACGATGCCCCCACCATAACTGACGGCTGATACACCAGTCTTTGATGTTTTCCATCCAATCGAAATAGGTTTTGGCAAAGCGATCCGGTACAAACTTCACTTCCCCATCGCGGACAGCCTGAATCGCGGGTTCCGCCAGCGGTTTCATGCGTACGAACCATTGCGTGCTTGTCATCGGCTCGACGGTCGTATGACAGCGATAACAGGTGCCTACTTGATGGGTATGCTTCTCAATCTTTTCCAACAACCCCAACCGGGTTAGCTCACTGACCACGCGCTGACGGCATTCCAGTGTTGTTAACCCTTCAAACGGCCCCGCGCTGGCGTTCATCGTACCATCGTCATGAATGACACGCAGAATGGCTAAATTATGACGCATTGCCACTTCATAGTCGTTTGGATCATGTGCGGGAGTCATTTTTACCACTCCCGTCCCAAATTCTTTATCTACATAACTGTCTGCTACCACCGGAATATCCCTGTTCATCAGCGGAAGAATTACATGCCCGCCAACCAAATCGGTATACCGTTCATCCTGCGGATGTACGGCAACCCCGGTATCGCCCAACATGGTTTCCGGCCGGGTCGTCGCCACCGTCACGCCCCGTGAGCCCCCGGGACCGGGATATCGGATATGCCAAAGATGCGAATCCTGCTGCTCATATTCCACTTCAGCGTCAGATAAAGCGGTCTTGCAAACAGGACACCATTGAACGATACGGTTGCCCCGGTAAATGAGTCCTTTTTCATGCAGCCGGAGGAACACTTCCGTCACAGCCTTTGAGCAGCCCTCATCCATTGTAAAACGTTCACGGCTCCAATCGCATCCGGCACCCAGTTTTCGGAGTTGTTTTGTAATATATCCGGCATAGTCCCTTTTCCACTCCCACGCTCGGGATAAGAACCCTTCGCGCCCGAGGCTTTCCTTTGTAAGGCCTTCTTCCGCCATTTTTTCGATTATTTTATGCTCCGTGGCTATGGACGCGTGATCCGTCCCGGGCAGCCAGAGTGTCGGATCCCCTTTCATGCGATGAAAACGGGCCGGTACATCCTGCATCATCGTATCCATGGCATGCCCCATATGCAGCTGCCCGGTGATATTGGGAGGAGGCATGACGATGGTGAAGGGCTTTTTACCTTCAACACGTTCAGCTTTGAAGGCTCCTGATGATTCCCATGCTTGATAAAGACTATCTTCTATCGCTTTAGGGTTATACGCTTTTTCCATATCCATAAAACACCCTCCTATATAAGATCCATCACGACAATAACGCCGATGA